>JAYKIP010000425.1:0-5357 GCA_035286205.1 Merismopediaceae cyanobacterium | reverse complement strand
TTCCCGACTCCCTTGCCTAGAGTCCAGATACCTCTTTATTAAACGTCGGATTAACGGCTGATAATTTTGCCACAATTTTGGGTTTGAGCTTTTCAAATTCCTGTTTAAGCAAACGTTTGGTAATTTGTGGTTTCCCTCCCTCCATTGTCTGACTATTTAAGGCCCATTCCTGCAATAATTTGCACTGATTCGGGGCAATGGTAGCGGAGAGTACCTGTTGACATTGTTGGGGATTTTCCACCGCAAAAAAGAGAATCCAATATTGACCTAATTTCCCTAACAAATTAGCAAAACGCTGACCGGAAGAGGTTTTTAAATCCAGGTAACAGGGTAACCACCGGGGGCCATAGTCTCGATGGTATAGCACCGTAATCCAAAGAATCATGGGATGGGGGCTGGTCAATAACAAAAATTGGTTATAACGGATACTGGTCATCCGGGTAAAAATATCCTCTTGATCTAGCATGGCCCAGAGACTCGCACAATTTCCCTCCTTCGCCTGTAAAACATGGGGAAAAACAATCTTTTGCTGGGGTTTATCCGACGGCCATTCCATTTGTTTGCACAAATCTTCCGCCGATAATAATAAGCGAGGGGAACTCGGAGTTGGCTTAAAGTTTGAGACAACAGTGGCTTCAGAGTCTGTATTTTTACTAGAGCGAATACTCTCTTTCTGAGGAGCCGAAACGACGGGGGGAGGAGCCGCTAGACTCGCCTCAATTTTCTCTATCTCCTTGAGAACTTCATCTACATTCTGGGGACGCTGTTTGGGGGACTTAGCCATACATTTCATGACCAAGGCCTCTAGGTTTTGAGGCACGCGATGTTTGCCGGGGATCGGCTGGGGTTTCGTATGGTGGTGGACTTCATACCATCCTCCAAAGGAGGAATTTTCCGGAAAGAGGGGCATTTCTCCCGTGAGCATCTCGTACATCATGATGCCCATACTATAAATATCGGAACGATTATCCAATTCTTTCCCTTCCATTTGTTCGGGGGAACAGTAGGCGAGGGTTCCCATAAAGGCTTGGGTTTGGGATTCTTCGGACTGGACTAATTTAGCAATTCCAAAGTCCAGAATTTTGACTAATTCCCCCAGGGCTGCGTCTTGGATCAGTAAAATATTACTGGGCTTGATGTCTCGATGCACAATAGGACACATTTCCCCCTGGTAAAGAATCCCTTTGTGGGCGCAGTCCAGACCGTAGCAAATCTGGCGGGCAATTTTAAGAAAACGGTCAACCGGCAGAGGACGATATTTGATCAGATCGCCAATGCTTTCCCCCTGCAAAAATTCCATGACGTAGAAGGGGATTTCTTTTTCGTCTAGCCCGTAATCTTTGACCCGCACAATATGAATACTTTTTTCCCCTAACAAGGCCGAAATGGTGGCTTCTCGCTCAAAGCGTTCTTTCATGCGATTGTTGAGCAGGGCTTGGGAGAGGAATTTAACGGCGACGGTGACTCCCCCAAGGAGTTTGTCTTCCGCTCGATAAACCTGTCCCATGGCTCCACTACCCACTAGTTCAACTAATTGGTAGCGATTCGCTAGTAAGCGTCGGTGTCGAGAATCGGGAGTCATGGCAGGGCGGGGAGTGATGGAATAGGAAAGCGGTTCCGCAGGGCGATTAGTGCGATTCTGGGGGAGCTACAGCCTGAAAGCGGGTTAGGAAGCTGAAGGAGAGGGTAACGGGCAGGGATTTATCCGGACTGACGTTCTAGGGTGGCTTCCATGGTACTGGTGAGGTAGTGACCGGCTAGGATGCCACTGGCTAAATGATAGCGGTTTTCGCTCATCTGGAAAAAGGTTTCAAAGCCACTTCTTCGCTGGCGATCGCCTAGTACCCAATAGCGTTGAATAATGGAATTTGGAGCGATCCAACCTTCTCCCTCAACTCGACCGAGTAGGGTCTGCTGTAAAACGTAAGTATATTGGCGTTCTTCTTGGCTAAGACGGCCCCGGTATTGGAAGGCGATTTCTTCTCGTTCACTATTGGGAAACACTAATTTAGTGACCATGGTAAACCAATCTTCTTGACTCCAGGCGATGATCGTTCGCCCCTTGACTGGGATGGGGGGTTGATTGCGTTCGAGCCAGAAACCTTCGATGTTCCAGCGGCCCGCTTCCATGAGAAAGGAGTGTGTCACTTGCGTACTATGATTGAGAGAATAGGGGAAGAAAGCTCCTCTTAAATTATAGAAGCTTTCCGCCGTATCCTTAAAGACTTCCTCGGCTCACGCAACGGGATGAATGTCTCCTAACCATCGGGCTTGTTTGGCTCCGGTGACCTGGGGAAGATTACCCGGAATTTGATCATGAAACCGCCAGTAGGCCAGCACGGCAAAGGCGATCGCCTCTTTAAAATCGCTATTTAAGCCCACATCGTCGGTACTGAGTAATTGGGTGTTGTTGCCTAGATGCCATTGTAACCGTTCCCGCAGATAGAGATTATGGGTTCCTCCCCCACAGAGCAAGACGCTATCCGGGAAATGGGGTAAAAAAGCCCGGTAATTTTCAACCACGGAACGCGCTGTCAACTCGGTTAAGGTCGCCAAAAAATCCGCCACACTCAACTCGTAGGATTGGGCTTCGGCCCAGCCGTTGGTTAGGTATAGTTCACCAAACAATTCGCGGCCCGTTGATTTCGGGGGCGGTTCTTTAAAAAAAGCCTGTTGTAACCAATGGTGTACCAGGTCTTCACAAATTTGGCCTTGACGTGCCCATTGACCGCCAGCATCGTAGGTTTGTTGACCGTGAGTAAATTTCTGGACAGCAAGATCCACCAGCACATTCCCTGGACCGGTATCCCATCCTCGTATCCCTTCTTCCCAATGGAGGGCTTGTCGTGGAGGCAGATAGGTCACATTGCCCATACCGCCCAGATTTTGAATACAGCGATGTTCGGTGGGATGGCTTAATAAACAGGCATCTACTTTGGGAACGAGGGGCGCGCCTTGGCCCCCGGCAGCAATATCGGCGGCACGAAAATTCGTAATGGTGGGAATCCCCGTCAAATGGGTAATTAATTCTCCCCTTCCCAGTTGCCAACTGTAGCCTAGATGATGGGCTTGATGGGGAGCCGGCGGACGATGGAATACGGTTTGCCCATGGGAGCCAATTAAATCCGCTCTAGGATACGGCTCTTGAATCCGTTGGGCCGCCTTGGCAAATTCTGTGGCGATCGCATCATCCAAACGGGCCAATTCCGGTAAACTAATCACCGCACCATCACACACTTCCAGAATTTCTTCCCGCAAGTCAGCCGGATAGGGATAGGTGGCCCCCTGAAGTAACTGCACCGTAATCTCCATATCCGTGCCAATAATTTCCACCAGACAGGCATCAATCCCATCCACAGACGTGCCACTCATTAAGCCAATACAATGCACCGTTTGGTCTCCCGAATAACCACATTAATTGCTGTCATTTTTGCCCAATTTGCTGGACTTTTCCCAAGCTAAAATATAAATTAACTAGGGGTTAATGAATCCGCAAAGCCATCGTTAAAATTCCCTGTTGACCTAACAACATTTCTCGCAAGAGGGTAAAAACGCCCACCCATAACACCGGTGTAATATCTACTCCTCCTAAGGGGGGAATCAGCTTCCGCGTCGGGGCTAAAAGGGGTTCGGTGGGTAAAGCGACCAATCGCCAGGGCATTTTCGTTAATTCCACCTGGGGATACCAGGTTAAAATAATCCGAAAAATAAACAGCACGGTCATCAGGGAAAAGAGGATACCTAAACCGATTAGGGTAAAATCAGCAATATTCATTATTTTTGATGAATTAATATTAAGTTATAATGTGTTCCGATTGAACCCATTTTTGGGGAATTTCCTCCTAAATCCTCCCATACTGCGGGACTTACCCGATCAGAGGTTTACAGATTTCTTCCCCTAGGCTGGGGGCCGGAGGGCCAAAACGCCGCTAAAAATCTATTATTCGCTAAAAATGAAACCTTGTTAAGGAGTCATTATCCCCTGTTGTAGCATATAGCTTAATAACCAATTCGCCGCCGTTGCTCGACGGGTTTGCCGGGGGCCAAATTCTCCCAGTTTATAGCCCTGAAAACCCAGTACTTCCTTTAATCCCTGTTTGTAGGGGGTGGGAATGGAACGGGTTAATTGCACTGTCGGGGGGCGATCGCCGATAAAATCCGGGGGAGTCGGATAACGGGTGCGCCACGCTTCGGCTACTTGGCTAACATCCCAACCCTGGGTAGTCGGGTCGTAACGATAACCTAAATAGTGGGCCACTAAAGCATTAACGGTTTCATCACTCAGGGTTTCTTGCAAAATCGCCCACAGTGTATCTTGATTTAACGGGGGAAGAGACTCCATACACATCTACCTCAGCACGACCAACTGTTGACTTAAAGATAATCTAAATGCCTATTTTAACAGTCATGTTCTCCTAAACTTATACCTGTTGCGTCTTTATTGGAGATGTACCAATGCCAAACGACAATCCCCTACCTCGTCCGGCGAGCATTTCATTTTCGGGTAATATAGGGAAGGTTTCTTGATAAGCCCTGTATTTGGAGCAAATGTAGAAATTTTCTGTATAATCAGTAATTAGACTAGCTACTTTAAAACTAGCTTCCTATACTGCAAAAAAGTAATTTAAATCACTAACTTGTCGAATATCCAGATGAAAAACCTATTTTGTGGTTATTATAGACCAAATGATGATAAATTTCGAGAAATTTGGCGATCAGCCACTTTTGTTCTTGATGCGAATATTCTGCTCAATATGTACCGCTATCCTGAAGAAGCGAGGGAACAACTTCTAAACGTTTTAAAAAGTATAGAAAAACGTCTTTGGATTCCCTATCAAGCTGCACTTGAATTTCAAAGAAATCGAGTTTCAGTTATTGCAGAACAACATAAAAAATTCTTAGAAGTTCGCAATATTTTAAAACCATCTCAAGACGCAATTAAAGAAGCTACAAATCAACTAGAAGCTTTACAATTAAAGAAGAGACACTCATCCATTCAATCAATCCAACCAGATGAACTTATTACATCGCTTAACAAGCAAATTAGTGATTTTCTGTCAAAACTAACAGAGCTTGAAGCCAAACAACTATCTGTAACAAATTTTGATCCTATAAGAGAAAATCTAGATCAGCTATTAATAGGGAAAGTTGGCGACCCTTTTTCTCAAGATGAAATAAACAAAATCTACAAAGAGGGAGAAGCTCGATTTAAAAATGAAATTCCTCCAGGTGTAACTATTCAGGTGTGGCTATTGACACATGACGTTTTTTATGTATCGAACAACAAACAGCCCGTTTTTTGTTCAGATTAGACCCTTGATGATAATATTCCATGTCTAATGCACATAATTAACTCT
>JAYKIP010000424.1:0-4586 GCA_035286205.1 Merismopediaceae cyanobacterium | reverse complement strand
CGTTAGTGTCCCTAGATTCCCGGACCGGGGCGATTATGGCCCTGGTGGGAGGCAAAGATTATCAAAAAAATCAATTTAATCGGGTGACCCAGGCCAAACGACAGCCGGGTTCTACCTTTAAACCGATTCTCTACGCGGCGGCGATCGCCTCTGGGATTTCCCCCAATAAAACCTATCTCAATGCCCCCTTCACCATTCGCGGTTATACCCCCGAAAACTACGGCGATACCTATAGTGGTGGGCAAATGTCCCTACGTCAGGCGTTAACCAATTCGGTGAATGTGGTGGCGGTGAAATTATTACTGGATGTGGGATGGACTCCGGTGATTAATTTGGCCCGCAAAATGGGCATTACCTCTCCCCTAGAACCGACCTATTCCCTAGCTTTGGGAGCCTGGGAGATGACTCCTTTGGAAATGACCAGTGCCTACACCACCTTTGCCAATAATGGGGTTCATGTTCAGTCCTATGCGATCGCTGAGGTCAAAAATGCGGAAGGTAAAGTCCTCTACCAAAATAAACGTCAATCCCAAAAGGTGATTGATCCCGACAGTAACGCCATCATGATTTCCCTGATGAAAAGTGTGGTAACGTCCGGCACCGGTCGCCCGGCCCAACTCAGCGCTCGTCAAGTGGCTGGCAAAACGGGAACCTCCGATCAAGCCAGGGATCTTTGGTTTATCGGTTATATTCCCCAATTAACCACCGGGGTTTGGCTCGGCAATGACAATAACCAACCGACGCGGGGAGCCAGTGCCACTGCCGCCAAGATTTGGGGAGACTATATGCAAGTGGCCACTAAGGGAATGCCGGTGGAATATTTTCCGGCCATGCCCAAAGACCTTAGTAAACGCCAACCCAGTATTAAGGCGGAACCCCTCAAAGGTCATCGTGTCGTTGCCCTAGCCTTACCCGCGACCGTTGGGGACAGTCTGACCTCAGAACCCCGTTCTCGTCGTCGTTCTCGTCGTCAAGAAACCTTAAATCAGGATGAGACCTCCCGGACAACTTCCCGTCGTCGCCGTCGTCGCACCTATTCTGCCGACAATACAGACCGGACTACGGAAACCCCTCGTCGCCGGAGGGCTAGGGTCAGAAGGGAGAGAACTTCCTCGGTTGCTCGTTCAAACTCTGGTTCTAACAATAATACGAATAGTTTACCAGCTCCCCCAGCCGCCCGTAAGTCCGAGTAGGCGATCCCCCTAAATCCCCCTGCGACAAGCTCAGGGCAAGCCTTCAAAAGGGGGACTGCTCCCTAGAAGGTATTTCAGCTATCAACTATCAATTATCAACTATCAATTATTCACTAATTTCTTGAAACGTCGTCAGTTTATTACCCAATCGGTAGGATTTTTAGCCCTCAGTCAAGGTTTAAGTAGCTGTGGGGACAATCCCTCTGCGTTTTCTATTCGGTTGTTAAAAAGTTCGATTCCCCCGCAATTAATTAATCGTTTTTTGCTGGAGATTCCCCAGGGTAAAGCGTTCAAGTTTACGCCCGAAAGTTCTTTAAAAAAACTCTGGGAATTATTGCAGATCTGGGGCGGACAAAAGACGACAAAAGAGAATTTTCTGGCTCGATTTCCTTTTTTCTCCCCTCCGGTTGTGCCTAGTGCCTTGATGACCCTGGGAGATACCTGGTTACAAAAGGCGATCGCCTCGGATTTCATTCAACCCCTCAAACTATCGGCTTTACCCAACTGGAACACCCTAGACCCGGCTTGGCAAAAATTAATGACTCGCGATCGCCAGGGCTTATTAGATCCCCAGGGCCAAATTTGGGGCGCACCCTACCGTTGGGGAACCACAATGATCGTCTATCGGCGAGATTTTTTCCGAGGATTGGGCTGGACTCCCCAGGATTGGGCGGATCTCTGGCGACCGGAAGTTACTCAACAGCTTGCCCTGGTGGATCAACCCAGGGAGGTGATTGGTTTAACGTTGAAAAAATTGGGGTATTCCTATAACACCCCGGATTTAAAAGCCGTTCCGAACCTGGCGACCCAACTCCAAGCTCTCCAGGCCCAAGTCAAATTTTATAGCTCCCAGTATTATCTCCAAAGTTTGCTGAATCGGGATGTGGCGATCGCCGTAGGCTGGTCAAACGAAATTCTGCCGTTATTAAGTAATACGCCCAATTTACAAGCCGTTATTCCGCCGTCGGGAACCTCACTGTGGGCTGATTGTTGGGTGATGCCGAAAACCTTTAGCGGGGATTTAACCCTCGTGAATGACTGGATCAATTTTGGTTGGCAACCCCAAAGCGCGAATCAAATCGCGTTATTTAGCAAAGGCAGTTCCCCCCGTTTAACCTCTCTCCCCTCCCAGGAAATGGCCCCCGATGTGCGCCGCAATCCCTGGATTAACCTGTCCCCCGCCCTGTGGACTAAAAGTGAATTTCTGGAGCCTCTCTCCCCCAGAGTCGAAGAACAATATGAGATGTTCTGGCGTAATATGCGAACTTCTTAACCCGCTTCCCAAAGATTAAGAATGTTTTCAATCCCGATGGGTAACCTTAGTCCAGGGAAATTTCCCATTTAAGATAAAATTATCGCGCCCTCACCTGTTAATCCCTTGCATGAATGAGCTATGTCGTCTGTTATTAATTGAACCGGAGGCCGCGATCGCCCAACAGATGCAAAATCTGCTGTTTCCGGCGGTACCCTCCTCCTTAGCGATGGGGATTACTTTTCAATTAACAACCGTCACAACCTTCAGCGAAGGGCAAGAGCTTTTAAAAAACACCATTTTTGCGGTTATTCTCCTAAATTTGCAAAGCTCCTCCTTATCTGGCCCTGAAGCCCTCCGGGAATTGCGGAATCTCGCCCCCCAAACGGCCCTGATCGCCTATACAGAAACGGACGACGAGACCTTAGTGATTCAATCCTTTCAGGCCGGGGCCGATGGTTACTTGCGGTTACAAAATCTGGATAGTAATCTCTTAATCTACGAGCTACGCTCTGCCAGGGAACGCAAGGATTATCTCAACGACCGGGAGCGACAACAACGCATCGCCCAACAGGAACGGGAATTTCAGGATTTAGAAGATTTAGTGAACACCACCACCAGCGTAACGGCCCGAATGTTTGGGGTAGAAACCATCCAGGATAGTTTGCCAGAGATTTTCTCGGAATTAAGTCAAACCTATGGGCATTTGCTGGATTTGGCCCTAGAGCAACGGGCGTTTAAAGTGGATCACCGTTTGTCTGAGCAATTACGGGTCTTAGCCGATAAAATGGGATTTTTAAAAGCGAGTCCCAGGGATGTCATCGAACTGCACACCCATACCTTGCGAGAAAAGAATCGAGATGTCACCTTAGCCAAAGCCCAGGTCTATGTGGCCGAAGGACGATTACTGGTCTTAGAATTAATGGGTTATCTAACTTCTTTTTATCGTAAGTATTATATTGGTTTAAGCAATCTTAATCGTTTCTCGGCTCTCCCTTCTGACCATTAATCCCTTTTTATGAATAAATATTTACTTAAGCTTTACATCACCGGGAACTCAGTCCGCTCTCAACGGGCGATCGCCAATATTTGCCGGATTTGTCGAGAAGAATTAAAGGATCAATACACGGTAGAAATTATTGATGTGTTAGAAGAACCCCACCGGGCCGAACAGGAAAAAATTTTGGTCACACCGACCCTCATTAAACAATTACCGCCTCCCCTGCAAAGAATTATCGGGGATATGTCCAACACCCAAAAAGTTCTCTTTGGTTTAGATATTTTGCCCAGTGAACTCGAACTTAATTCTTAATGGGTTTATTCATAGATTCATTAATAAGTTCAGTCATAGACTCATTATCAGCAGACTCTAAACTGAGGGCTAATTGATAGAGTTGACGACGGGGTAATTGGGTCATTTGGGCTAGGTGACGACTGGCTTGGGAACGGCTCATACCCGATGCTAACAGTTGCGTTAATTCCGCTTTCAAAACAGTTTCTGAGAGGTTCTGTTCCTGGGCAGATATTTTCCCCTGAACAATGACCGTAAATTCGCCCTTGGGGGTGACCCGTTGATAATGGGCGATCGCCTCGGTTAACGTACCCCGCCAAAATTCTTCATGGAGTTTCGTCAATTCTCGGCCGGTGACAATTAATCTTTCCCCCCCGAAATATTGGGCTAAATCCGTTAAGGTTTCCCGTAAACGATGGGGAGCTTCATAGAAAATTAAGGTTCGCAGATCCTGGGTTAAATTTTCCAGGCGATCGCTTCTTTCCTTCGGTTTCGTGGGTAAAAATCCCTCAAAACTAAAACGGTCGGTGGGTAATCCGGAAGCGACTAAAGCCGTAATGACCGCCGTGACCCCTGGAATCGGAATCACCTCAATTCCTTGCTCTAAACAGGCTTGCACTAACTCATACCCCGGATCAGAAATGCCCGGCATTCCCGCATCACTCACGAGGGCTAAACTTTTCCCCTGGTGTAAATGATGGAGTAAACTCGGTAAACGAGACTGGTGATTGTGGTCATGGTAACTCAGTTGGGGAGTTGTAATCTCAAAATATTGCAATAACTTCCCCGTATGACGAGTATCCTCCGCCGCAATAAAATCCACTTTTTTCAGGGTTTTAATCGCCCGAAA
>JAYKIP010000423.1:0-3641 GCA_035286205.1 Merismopediaceae cyanobacterium | reverse complement strand
CATAGGTTAATTCTTCGGTAATAAATTGAGATTCAATCGTCCGAATGGCATGGACTTGATTGGCAATAATCCCTAGCCGTAATTCTTGATGGTTTAAAACGACAATACTATCATTGAGTTGATAATCTTGGGGAGGGTAACCAAAGCGGAGATTTAAGTCCATGATGGGGATAATATCACCCCGTAAATTCACGGTGCCAATGATGTCGCTGGGGCCTTCGGGAATGGGCTTTATTTCTGGCAGGAAAAAGACTTCCTGGACAGAGGTGGCTTCCACACCATAGATCAAATTATTAAAGGTAAAGGTGAGATAGTGAGTCATAATCATTGCGCTCCTGAAGAGAGTTAATAATGGATCATTAACAATGGATAATGGCGGGCATGAAATTAATCAGAAAATAGGGTTTAGGCTCTCAATCGGATGTAACTAAAAAGTGCGTTGGAGTTGGGAAATGAGTTCATCGGCGGTGATGTGCCCTAATTCCTCAAAGGTTTGTTCGCTGGGGAGACCCTGCAAAATTTTCAATGCCGATTGTTGCATTTTATTAGCCCGTTGGCGATCGCCTTCCTGTTGGTAAAGATTGGCCAGATTGACATAGGCGGGGACAGCATAGGGTTCAAGATAGATAATTTTTTTCAAAGCCTGTTTAGCGGATTCAAGGTTGCCCTGTTCTTCGGCAATATGGGCCAATAAATGGTAGGGTTTCGCATCAAAGGCATTGAATCCCGTCGCTTTTTGACACCACTCCTGGGCTTGATCGTATTGTCCTAAATTAGCCTTAATTTCCGCCATTAGACAACAGGCGATCGCGTTTCTCGTATCCGTTTGTAAAAGCTGTTCCAGTTTTTTCTGGGCGAGATGATAGGATTTGCTTTGGAGCAGGGTGCGGGCTTCTTGCAGAAGGTTTTGATTCGCACTATTGGCGGCAACAGTGGGAGTCGGAGAAAGGGGAGCGGGAGCCGTTGTGACCGGTTTGGTAGTAGCATTGCGGCTGATCAAGCCATTGGTTTGATTCAGTTTGATTTGAGTTTTTTCTAACTGTTGGCTCAGGGTTTCTAGGGCCGAAGGTTTGGGTTCGGGGGGGTGATAACGGCTAACAGTGGCGGAACCCGATGAAAAAGAACTACTCCGTTTTTGATAGATGACCGATTCGGGAAACAGTTTGGAATGGAAGGCTTTAACGTGGTGGGAACCCAATTCCGCATGACCCGTTAATAGGTAGCCATTCATTTTGAGGGTATTAAAAAATTTCTCGACCACCCTGGCGATCGCCTGATCCGTAAAATAGATAAAGACATTGCGACAGATAATTAAATCCATATCGCGGATGTCCGATTCCAGACGGGGGAGAGGATCACGAACGAGATTCACCTGTTGAAATTTAACGGCCCGTTTGACCTGGGGATCAAGCTGATAATAACCGGCTAAGTTTTTAAAATAACGATCTTTGATGTCGTCTTCCACTTGACGGAATGACCAGACATTATAAAGACCCTTGAGGGCATGATCTAAGGATTCGCGGTTAATATCAATGCCATAAATATTGACACTCCAGCTATCAATATCGGGGATTAATTCCCGCAACAGAATAGCAAGGGAATAGGGTTCTTGTCCCGTTGAACAGCCAGCACTACAAATGCGTAGAATTTTTGTTCGTTGATTTTGACGAATCAGTTCTGGTAAAATGCTTTGTCTGAGTAGAGCAAATTGACCTTTATCCCGGAAAAAATAACTTTCGCGGTTCGTCACTAAACAAACAAATTGTTGCCATTCCTCTTCTCCCCTAGCGTCTAAACTGACTAATAAATCATAGTAAGCCTGGGGAGAGGCTAAATGTAGAGCTTTGACCCGACTGAGAATATTATCACTCAAGGAACCATAGTTCTGTGACCGAATTTCAATCCCGGTTTGTTGGGCAATTAGGGTAACAAAGTTCTCTCGCAGTTGAGCGGAAATCGTTTCGGTGGTAAACATGGCTTTTCCTTTTTGAGTCTAGGCTTTAATCCTGGTTTTGAAAAAAATTAACCAATTAATGATTATTTTTATTTAATTAAATCGGGCTGATCGCCGCCTGGGATTTGGCAATAACGCCTTTCAAATGGCCCGCAATTTCTGGTAATGGTAAAACTACTTTAGTCGCCCCTAATTTAATCGCCTCCTGGGGCATTCCAAACACAATGGAACTGGCTTCATCCTGGGCAATGGTATAACCGCCCTTATTGCGTAATTCTAATAAACCGGACGCGCCATCCCGTCCCATTCCGGTTAACAAAATCCCGACTGCCCCGGAACCAAATCGTTGGGCGACACTTTGAAATAATACCGTCACAGAAGGGCAATGACTATCTACGGGCGGGCCTTCTAAGCAGATAAAACGGCCCTGGGAATCTAACCGTAAATGTTGGCGATCAGGGGGGAAATAGACGATACCCGCCTGGGGTTTTTCGCCGGTTTTGGCAATTTGAATGTTAATCGCACAGCTATCATTCAGCCAGGCAATAAACCCGCTTAAAAAGCCTTGACTAATATGTTGCACACAGAGGATCGGCACCGGAAAATTGATGGGTAGCATACTCAAAACCTCTTGGAAGGCCTGGGGGCCCCCCGTAGAAGCTCCGATCGCCACCATTTCGACGGGTTTACTCAAGCGAGGGGGTAAGCGATTGCTTGCCGGGGGCATGGGCAGAGCTTCTTTTTTCTTACTGGGAAGTTGAATGCCGCGATATTTCTTGGTAAAAACCTTCACCCCGGCCAAAACCCGAATTTTTTGCAGAAGTTTATCCTTTTGGGCTTCGTAATCCTCAATTTGACCGCTACTGGGTTTGGGAAATACATCAACGGCTCCCGCTTCCAACAGCGTAAAGACATTATTTTTGTCCTCTGTTCCCACACCGGCACTAATCACCAAAATGGGAGTGGGTTGGTTGGCCATCACCTGTTGGGTAAATTCTAGCCCGTCCATCTTGGGCATGAATAAATCGGTACAAATGATGTTGGGTTTGAGCTTGGGTAACATTGTCAAAGCATCTTGTCCCGTCCGAGCCGTTCCCACCACCGTCATTTCAGGATCGCTGTCAATCATGCGTTTAAGGATACTCAGGGCGATCGGTGAGTCTTCTACCAGTAATACTTTGAGCATACAATTACATCTCGACTTTGTTAATCTGCCCTGATGGGTTTATTTCCCTAAATCTTCTTTAGGTTTATCCCCTTAAATTTGCCCTTGATTTTGAGGTTTGCTCCCCCTAAATCCCTCTTAGAAAGGGGGACTTACTCGCGCGAATGGGCTAGTTTTCCTTTTGGGTTTGATCCCCCTAAATCCCCCTTAAAAAGGGGGACTTACTTGCGCGAATGGGCTGGTTTTTCCTTTAGGTTTTGTTTTCCCAAATTCCCCTTGGAAAAATAGACCATCAATCTTTTGGGCATTGCCCCCCTTTTTAAGGGGGGTTGGGGGGATCACCCTACAGGATCGCCTCCAAGGATTTAGCAGACTCATTAAGCTGTTGCGTCCCCGTTTTAATTTGGGTAATACCCGCCGCATTTTCCTGCGCCCCTTTATTAATGCTGGACATCGCATCAAGCACCTGTTGAACGGCTTTCCCTTGCTGACGAATATTGAGGGCGATCTGTTGGTTGTTCA
>JAYKIP010000422.1:0-8751 GCA_035286205.1 Merismopediaceae cyanobacterium | reverse complement strand
TCAGGATTTTTTGAGATGGTAACTGTCTTAATAGTTCCCTCAAATTCCCGATGTTTGACACAGTAAACTAAGCCAATTTTAGGAAGTTTTAGATAATCTCCTTCAAACTTAACGTTAGCGGGATAACGGATTGATTGCCTACCGTGTTTTGATTTAAACCTAGGCAACCTAGCTCGTTTATCAAAGAAGTTGCGGTAAGCCGTAGATAAGTTTAGAGCAACGACTTGTAAGCACTGGGAATAAGCGTCTGTAAGCCATTCATATTCTTTTTTAAGCTGAGGTAATAACTTTTGAATGGCCAGCCGACTCAAGGTTTTTCCAGTCGCTTGATAGGTTTCTTGGCACAAATTCAGGCTATAATTCCAAAACCAACGGCAACACCCAAAGCTCTTAGCCAGGGCTATTTCTTGCTCGGTATTGGGGTAGATCCTGAATTTGTACGACTTATACATTATCGGCATTACAGAAAACTGATAATAGTGTAGCACAAGTTTTAGGAAGGTGGTCGCTTTGCGGTTTATTTATTGGTCAGGATTCATCCCCACCTAAAATATGGGTATTTTTTAGAATTTATAGGTGGGGACTTCTCCCGACATTTTGTTAAGGAACAATCATTCCCTGAATCCCCACCCCTTGCAGATTTTGCAGAGCCTGTTGAGCATTTTCTTGACTACTAAAGCGGCCAATTTGTAAGGCCCGTTGGCCTCGATAATTTGTATTAAAGGCTTCCGGATACAGCGATCGCACCTGTTGCTGTTGGAACGGTGTGGCCGTGAGGGCTAAGACCCGTAAAGATTGGCTGTTAACCGGGGGACTGGTAACGACCGTATTGACCGGTGGACGGGGAGCCGTCGGATTCAGCGAAGAATTAAAAAGACGATTGGAACGATTTCCCCAGGCGGGACTGGTGGAGACCGGGGGCCGGGTCGTCGGTATCGGAGCGTTAGAAGTACTCGGTAAAAGACTGCCCGCATCATCGGTATCGGAGGCAGAATCCGGGGGCATTCCCCAGCCGGTGGTGGGCGTTGGTTTGGGGGCGGCCGGGGGCGGCGGTAATAATCTACCGGAACTCGCGGTTAAGCTAGGGGCGATCGGTGTTCTCAGGGGAGCATCCTGGGACAAATTCGGGAGTGGGGGAACCGCCTGACTCTGGGGAGAAGAGACAGGGGGCGGCGTGGGAAGGGACTGATGAAGGGGAGCCGTGAAAATTAATTCCTGGGGAGCGGGGGTCACCGGGAGAACCGGCGGAGTGGCGGGATAACTGAGCATAGGGTTAGGAGAACTGGGCGGTGTAGCGTTAGGGGCGGCGTTAATAACAGCGCGATCGCCGGTTAAGTAAATATGGGAGAGGATTCTAGCACCATAGGTTCGTTTCGTAAAACGCCAGCCGGGGTCAAGGTGAATTTTCATAAAACCGGGGGCTAATCCCCTTGTACGACCGATCACGACTTCCGGTTGGGCAGGATTACGACGATTGGTTCCCAGAAGAACTAATTCCCCTTGCCGTTCCACCACACGCAGAAGATAATCCAACCCAAAATCTTGACCATCAATGCGGATGGAATAGCCATTGCTATCGGTACTGCGTTCGCAAATATCGGTAAAGTCAAAGTTTAAGAGCAGGGGATCAACCAGGGTGGGGGTGCCGGGGGTTTCTTGCCAACAAGGGCGTTGTCCAGGAATTTGGTATAAAATCAACAAATCATATTTTTTTTCTCCTTTGTGTTCTCCGTAGGGCCGGGCGATCGCAATCAATAGGGATTGATCCATTTCCTGTTGTCCGAAGACGGCTGTTTGTCCCCAACTCGGAGGGGTAAAGCCCAGGGTCACAAGACTGGAAACTATAGCGAGCCATGGCCCAAGATGGGAACAATGCCGGAACCGTTGGCCAGCGATTAAAACGGAATCAGAATCTCTCATCATCAACACTTCCTTGACCCCTATTCTGGTTACCCCTACCCGCCTAAGACGAGGAAAGGTAATTTCTAGCTCCCGGATATTCAGGATTCATTACCCAGGAACTATCCCTTAATTACAAAGACTCTAAGCGTTTCCGCCATTCTTCATCAATCTTGTCCGACTGTTGCGCTTCCTGCACTAATAAATCTTCATCGGTACGGTAGGCAATATCGGCAGAACTGATTACTTTTTCTTTAGCAAACTCCTTGGCAAATTTTAATTTTTGTTGCAGTTCGGCATTACCCAGGGTTAACCATTCGGCCTTGGCTTGACGTTGCTGATTGCGGGTTTCAATCCCGGCATTATGCCATTGTAGCCACAGATAACGCCCCAACGGAATCCCTAAAAAGGCGATCGCATAGGTTAAAAGTCCTCCATAAATTGCCTGAACGAAAGTAATAAAAGCGATACTTACAGCCGCATCCTGTAATAATTTTCCGAGAACTAACGCCAAAATAATATTCAATGACCCCAAGCCCAAAGCTAATAAAATTTGGCCACTGGTGGCCTGACTAAAGGGCCAGCGTTTTTCCTGCAAATAACTAGCCGTCGGGGTTAAAGTACGTTGTTTAGCCGTCACTTGCAGATCGGGAAAAGTATAGATTAACTCGCCCGTTGGTGATACCTGGGGATAGCCATTAAATTTGGCCAACACCGGCAAAATATAGTCCTCATTCTCCCGATTTAACGCCGTAATATTATCTAAATAGGGAGCCGCCTGTTCCGCCGCGATCGCCCCGCCCTGATTACGAATCACATTCCCCATTAATTGCCAACGTCTTTCTTCTAAATTAAAATTTGGGTTGCCATCCCCAAACAAGAAAGAAAAAATAGCTTCCAGAAAATTGAGATTTTTTTGCGGACGTTCTGCCATCCCTCGTTCTTCCCGTTGATAATAGGCCGGGGTGGGATCAAAAATCCAGAAAATATCCGTCGGGAAAAAGAAAAAACCGCCACCAAAACCGCGATCGCCATCATTAGAATCCCCATCTTTACTATTAACCGCCACCAGAATCACCACAATCGCCACCATCATCAAAATAATAGATGCAACTAGAATAATCCCAAAGGAAATGCGAATTAAATAAAATAAAACCTTCCAAATTTGTTGCCAAAGAGCCTGGAGCCGTAGCCGCCAAAACCGATTCCGTAAAATGGTACGAAAATTAGGAGGAAACTGATAAACGATGTCCCCCGTATCACTGACTTGTAAATGCCCGCCCGCTTCCGACGCGAGGGTTAACAGCCCTTGGTTTGCCAAATTTAATTCCAAACCCGCCTGGGTTGCCACATCGCCCACAGTGACTTGATAGCCCAACTGTTCGACGGAACGCATAATTTGAGGATTGAGGGAGACAGTCATGGGTTTGTCCGAAAAAAGCTCAAAAATCAGGAGTGATCCCCTACCATTGTAGTGACTTTCTTTTTTGAA
This sequence comes from Merismopediaceae cyanobacterium, assembly GCA_035286205.1. GTDB lineage: Bacteria > Cyanobacteriota > Cyanobacteriia > Cyanobacteriales > Microcystaceae > Woronichinia. The sequence continues at coordinate 5,360 of JAYKIP010000422.1, read as the reverse complement.
TTACTGGCTCTTCACCTCCTATTGCTCCATGGCTGATCTGTATCCTCCGCTCCCTGTCTCCTGTTCGTCCCCTTTGTCTCTCCGCCGGATGGGGTTAAAGTTCCTGCCCTGGTGGAAAGGGCCTATCTGGGGCTGTGGTTTAGCCTTAATGATGGCTCTCCCCGGTCACACGGCAGAAAAAGTGGTCTTGAAATACAGTATTTTGCAAGAATCGGTCTCGGTGCCGGAACTCAGTCAATTAAGCCAAACGGGCGAGGTTTCCCCCAGCATCCAGGCCTATCTCACCCTAGCCAATCGTCAGCCGGAAGAATTGCGTCAGTGGTTAAATGCGTCTTTGGCGGTGACACCCCAGGCTCTTTCCGACATTTTGAATAGTTTTGTGGGGAAATATCTGCTGGGACGACTGAATGAAGTGGTGCATACTCCGTCCGACCGTAGCAATACCGAGGCTCTGCGGGGGGCCTTAATTACCTCTGCCCAGGGGGATAACCGAGTGAGTTTAATTGAGGTTTTGGAAAATTATCCCACTTCGGAAGTCCATATTGAGGGCGATCGCCTGATGGAACTGTATCAACAAATCAAAGTAGCGGCGGATAAATTTTCCCGTTTACCCTTGTAAGACTTGAGGAAATTGCGGGAGAATTTCGAGTAGGAATCTTCGCCATATTTCACGGTCTTAAGGCTTGACTGAATACCTTATTGTTCACCTAATCCTCAAATTTTATGGCGGCTAGTCTCCTCTACCAGGAAGAAATGTTTGTGGTGTTAGAAACGGCTCAAGCGGAAGTCTTTTTAACCCCGGAAGAATTGACCCAAAAATTACAAATCCTTTTAGAAAATGAAAGGTATGACATTGTTGATCTACCGCGATCGCTGGAAAAATTTTTAACCCCCGTTGAGCAAGCCGTTTATTTACGAGATAACTTTTGTGAACTAGAACGGGCCAATGGCGATTATTTACAATGGTATGCCGTGCGCTTAGAAAAATAAAAAATCTTCCTGGATGGGGAAGACTTCCAAACATTACTTTACTTTGTTCATTTTCCCCCGTTCAAAGAGGAGCTAGGGGGACTCCCGACTACTTTTGTAGATTATTCGCCCCGGCAGTAACTTTGGCCGATTGAATTTTGTCGCCCTGCTTAATTTTATCCACGACTTCCATTCCCTTCGTCACATAACCAAAAACCGCATAATCCCCATCTAAAAAGCCGGTATCATCACTCAGCGTAAAGTAAAACTGAGAAGAAGCGGAATTGGGCATTTGGGAACGGGCCATGGCGACGGCTCCACGTTTATGGGGGAGGGCCACCGGCGGATTCGCATAACCACCCTGTTGGCCAATCGGTTGATTATAGACGGGGGGTGAAGGTTGTTGGGCTTCTTTTTCGTCTTTTAATTTAATTTCTAAGGGAATATTACGGGGTTTCTTCGTGGCTGGATCGGTAAAACCACCGGTACCATTGCCGAGGGGATCGCCGCCCTGGGCCACAAAGGGTTGGGGTTGTTTGACGACTCGATGAAAGACTAAGCCATTATAAACGCCTCGTTGTACTAAATCAATAAAATTGCCCGCCGTAATCGGTGCTTGATCTCCATCCACTTCAATAATAATCGGAGAACCATTCACGATCATTTCCACCGTTGCTTTACCGGTTAACCGGGGTTTGTAGGTGGCAAAAGTCTGATCACTGGGAGGAGAAGCATTGGCCGTCGGGGAGGCTTGAGCATCAGAGGAAATCGCTTGGGGTTGGGAACAACTGGTTAACCAAAGACTACCCAGTAACAGTCCTGAAAGGAAGAGTTTTTGCCAATATTTTGCGGTCATAGGGGTCAGCACATTCAGAGAATTTAAAAAACTTAGAAAAATGAGAAAACTTAAACCAGAAAAGGGGATTTTAAGGTTAACCAACGGAAAAGGATTTTCTATAAACCTTCCAAAGGAACCCCTAAAAAGCGAGCTAATTCCGCCCCTTGATTCTCTAAACTGGCCAAAGAAATGGGTTGACCGGCGCGGGTTAGGGGAATATCTCGACGTTGTTTGACTTTGAGGTATAGGGCGCGTTTCGGATTGAGACCTTCTTTGATTTCTGCTTTGACCGCTTGCACGTCGGCGATCGCCCAGGTCAACTCAATACGACGATTTTTCCCCGGAAAGCCCCAACGAAAAATGGTAATTTTCCCAGTGTCTTGATTAAATTCGTTATAACCCCCCCCCACATTCCACAGAAGGGTGAGCCACAAATAAGTCGCTAAGAGGGTACCCGCCACACCGTAGAAAGTTAGGGCCGCCCCCTGGGGAATAAATTGTAAATCCGAGGGATTACTCACCTTTAATAAATTGACGTGGAAATAACTGGATAAACCGGCTAATAAAAAGCCAATCCCTCCCATACTTGAGGCGATCGCCCAAAAATAATTACTCAATCGGCGAGACCCTAACACCTCCTGACGAAGGACACGACTAGCTTGAGTCATGGTTTTTCCACCCATGGGATTCTACAAAACAAGAACGTTTCGCATTGTACCCCATCAGGGGTTAGGCTTTGTGGGGCTTTTCTCTTATTCAGTGGTCTTCCACTGGCTCCCGTAGCGGATGGGTATGTCTCTCAATAAAGCTTTTCAGGATTTGTAAAACAATCTGGGGAATTTCATGGCCCATGGCAAATTCATGGTATTCAATCTCTGCCCCGATCGCCTGAAGTTCATGACGGGCCTGATGGGCCACCGCGATCGGCACCACTTGATCCTGCCGACCATGCACCATTAACAGAGGCGGAATCGGATTATCTAAGGGTTCGGGATGAAAATGTAAATAACCGCTCAAACTGCACAGACCGGCCAACGGTAAAGACAAGCCCACATCCAGGCTCATCGCCGCCCCCTGGGAAAAACCGCCCAGAATCGTCCGTTCCAGGGGAATCCCCATCTCCCCTTCCAGTCCTAACAACCAATCCGTCAACTGTTCTCGACACTGATGCAGACCTTCATAGTCCTGACTTTCCAGGTTATACCAAGCCCGGCCAAAGGAAAAATGAGGATGGGGAAAAGGCGCGTCCGGAAAGAGACATTGATAATCGGGTAAATCTAAGACAGAAGCTAGGGGGGATAAATCCGACGCATCGGCTCCCCAACCATGGAGCAACACCAAAAGATGTTCCGGTTGACCTAGACGGGGGGGAATCGCAGTAACGGTCAAAGACAAAGGGCAGTCCTCCAGGGGGTTTTAAGTCTATTGTAGCGAGATTTCTTGAGGGGTTTACCAACTTTGAGGCTGAAAATCCGCCGGGGTATCCAACTCAAAAACCTGATCGTGAATCCGAGCAACATAGAGGCCCGCTTGTCAATACTATGTTGATTGTAACCTGACCCTGAACAGAGAGATTTTTCCTTATTCTGAAGGGTTAGAGGAGGAGTAAAGCCATTGCTTTAAAAGTCGGGGCCAAAGGATTAGAAAATAAACCCACCAAAGACTAATCAATAGGCCGAGGGGTAGGGTTAACCAAAGACGATGAAACAAGAGCCAACTAACAATGATGACCATTATTCCCGTACCTAAAATTGACCAGGGTTGACACCACCAGGGTTTGTAGTGCCAGGGATGAAAATGCTCAGGGTTTTCAGGAAGTTCCATGATCTATCCAAGAATTCAATTCTGTTTAAGGAGCTTGCCAAATGCGTTGATGATAGTCACCTAGGTTCGCGTAGGGATCGATCGCCCCGTGACTGTGATCATGACTATGACTATGACCATGACTATGATCATGGTTGTGATCGTGATGAGCCGGGTGGTGATGATCATGATGGTGATGGTCGTGATGATGCCCATGATCATGACCGCCTTGACCCTTAAAAGCTAACCGGAATTTACAGGCTTCACAGTTCATATTGACTTGGCCCAGTTGGGTTTCAATTTCCCGTTCCCGCACCAGGGACAATAATTGCGGTTGTACCCCCATTTCCGGTAAATTCACCATCTCAATTTCTGGAAAAGCCGCCTGTTGTTGTTCCGTAATGGTATAAATTTTTTTGACGAGGGCCCCAGTGAAAAGAAAGTAGGGTAACACAATAATCCGTCGCGGTTGATAAAGTCTCGCCCGTCGGAAACCTTCTTCTAAGCGGGGATGGGTAATGCCAATAAAACAGGTTTCTACGGTTAAGTAATTACTGCCTTCCCATAGCATTCGCGCCATTTTATAGACATCGCCGTTGGCATCAGGATCACTGGCTCCTCGACCGACAAAGAGCAGGACGGTTTCTTCCCTGGGAATTTGCTGGGGGTTGGCAGTGGGGCTATCCAAGGCGGCTAGGCGATCGCGCCAGAGATCAATCAGGGCCGGGGTAATGCCAAAATGACGACCGTAGGAGAAACGGAGTTGGGGATATTTTTCTCGACAGCGATCCAGTTCATTGGTTACATCAAATTTATTGTGGCGAGCGGCAAACAGCAGGATGGGCAGGGCGGAAATGTCCTCATAGCCGTGTTCTACGCAGTAATCTACGCCTTGGACAATAGAGGGTTCCGTCAGTTCTAAAAAGCAGGGAATCACCGGACGACTGGCATCGAGTTCCTGGTAAGCCTGGACAAAATCGAGGAAAGTTTGGCGACCATCTTCATCGCGGGTGCCATGGCCAATCATGAGGAGGGGACGGGCGATCGGTAAGGGGGGCAGGGAAAGGGTTGGCAGAGAGAGAGCAGATAAAGACATTCGTTAATCGAGAGTGAAGGGAAACGGCTCATTGAAAACCATGCCTTGATTATCCCTGTTTCTTTTGCTTTCGGTCTATGCTCTCGTTGGGGATAGACGATAATGGGAGGGAATGCTTGGCGATCGCTGAATGCCTGATTGAATGGTAACTATGCTCTCTTTACTGACTGCTTCCCCGGCTTTAACCCCCGATTTAAACCTAGATGAGCTTCTCGAAAAAGCCTTAAATCAGCAGGATTTAACCCCTGAAGAAGGTTTACGGTTATTAACGGCCCCGGCTCACACCTGGCCGAAAATTCAACAAGCGGCGGATCAATTACGTCGTCAATTAGTCGGCGAGACCGTCACCTATGTGATTAATCGCAATATTAATTTTACGAATATTTGTGAACAGCATTGTAGTTTTTGTGCCTTTCGACGGGATGCCGGAACGCCGGGAGCTTTTTGGTTAGATTCTCAAACAATTCTTGCCAAAGTACAGTTAGCCGTAGAACAGAATGCAACGGAAATTTGTATGCAGGGAGGCTTAAATCCAGAAGCTAAAGTACAAGGATCTTCTTTAGGGTTTTATGTGCAGTTAGTGACCACCATTAAACAGACTTTTCCCCAGTTGCACCTTCATGCCTTTTCTCCCCAGGAAATTCAATTTATTGC
>JAYKIP010000421.1:0-6289 GCA_035286205.1 Merismopediaceae cyanobacterium | reverse complement strand
TTGATCCCCACAGTGCCTATTACGATCCCAAATCTACGCCAGAAAAACCCCGGTGGCAGACGGTTAAGGTGCGATTTCAACAAAAATTGTCACCTCTGCTTAGTTTGACTGACTTGAAAGCCCGCTTCAGTCCCGATGAATTTTTACTGGTCAGAAAGGGGAATCGTTTATCGGTCATGCCCGTTGCGGAAAAGATTGCCCTGACGATTCTGACCCAGTGGGATTAAGCCCAATCTCAGGGGTCAAAGAACGGCTAAAAAAAGCTATTTTCCGCCATAGAAAAAGGCAACTTCTTTCTCTTTGAGGGGAGCAAAGCCCGCCGCCACTAATTGTTGATCCAGTTCTGCCTGAGGAATATGTTTCGCGCCAATACGAACAATCCGTGATCGCATGGTGTTACTGACTCCACTGCGTTGCCGTTGGGCTTCTAAACCCATGACCCGGTGATACAATTCTAATTTTTCCGCAGGGATCGGCGTGCCATCAAAATCTACCCCGGCGGCGATCGCCGTATCAATCGCAGAGGCTCCTGTCGTGTTAGCCATAAAGCAATTCAAGAAATAAAACAACACTGTTTATTATAGGATAATTCCCCTTATTGAACCTGGGTAAAACAGACAAATTAACGGCAGTAATTCCCCCTGACCAAGAGGTATTTAGGGGGGATAAAACCTAAAATCCCGTCTTTTGGCAAAAGGTGTGTACACCGTCGTCTATTTTACCGGCAATACCCCTGGCCATCGTTGATATTTTAAATAAAATCCCCCTAAACAAACTGCAATAATCAAAATAGTCCCGATCGCCAAATAACTGGGAACCCAAAAAACCGCCTCTAGGGTATTAATTTGCCCCGGTTTGAGTTGCCATTGCAGTTGAGCATGACTCACTTGAGTCACCGGCATGAGGGTTTCTTCCGTCATATTTTTCACCAAAAGAGGAGTATTTAAGCCAAAATTTAAATCAATTAAAGACCCTGGACTAATTAAAATATTTCCTTCCTGGGAAAGCACCCCCAACGCTCGCAGATCCACCGATAGGCGTAAACGATTTTGATCCACCAACAGCCAATTACTTTGTTGTAATGACATTTCAGCTTTCAGTTGCAATAAATCCAGTTGATCCGGTTTCGGTTTGCCACCCTTGCTAGAAAGTTGGGGATTAAAAAACGTATTAAATTTATTCACCAATTCCTGACCATTGCCAAAGGGAATATGAATCGCCAACGTTTGCTCCGAGAGCCGTTGACTATAACCCCCCAAAGCCCGCGATCGCTGTTCTAAACTGGCCAACCATTTATCCGCTTCCGTTTGACTGAGGGTGGTTAACTGTTGACTAAGTTGAATTTGTTGGACAATTTCGCCATGGTGTTGTTGGGCAAAATCAATGCCGACATCGTAACGGACACAACCCGATAGAGCTAAGGTTAAACCGAGAAAGAGAGGCCAAAACCAGGAAAAACTGCGCATGGTAGGTTCGTTGTGAATGGACTAAAAAAGACAACAAAGGCGATCGCGGCCAGAACGTTCTATCAGGACTCTGTGACCTCCTCTTCTTCCCAATCTTCGGTATTGATGGCCGCCCCTCCCCCCACCGTCACCAAATCAATTTGTTGGCGATAGTAATCTACACTTTTAATTTGGACTTCCACTTCATTGCCCAGACGATAGGCCGTGCGATTTTTGCGACCCACTAAGCAACTATGCCGAGCGCGGTATTCATACCAATCATCTTTTAAGGAACTGACATGAACCAATCCTTCCGCTAACATATCCGAAATTTCCACAAAGAAACCATAGGATTGAACGCCGGTGATCATGCCTCGGAAAATTTTGCCGGTATGGGATTTCATTTTTTCGGCTTTTTTCAACCCAAATAGGTCTTTTTCCGCATCTTCGGCCACTTTTTCCCGGTCATTTAACAACGTAATCAGATGATGCAATTCTTCCTGGAAAAATTCCTGTAAATGGGGCGGCAATACGTTCCAGGTAATTTGACCGTAGCAATCACTACTAGCTAAATCTACTCCGATTTTGGTTTGTTTGGTTCGGCGATCGCGTCCTTCGGCTAAAACCGCTTTTAAAACCCGTTGCACCAATAAATCAGCATAACGTTGACCGGGGGCAATGCAGTGGGTATAAACTTCGTAGGCTAAACCAAAATGGGGAGTCGGATGGGTACTGTATTTGTTGGTTTTCAGGGTATTTTCCAGCAAATGATTTAACACCTTGACCCCCGGCGCTTTGCCGAAAACCTGACTAATACGATAGAAATCCTGGGAAGTGACATCCTTTTCCGTATCCGGGGTAAATTCCAGACCCAAATTATTGGCCAATTTGATAATTTCCGTTAAATCCTCCCATTCGGGGGGCTGTTGACTACAATACAGGGCCGGTACTTCCAAGGCTTTTAAATGGTCGGCGATCGCCTGACTGACTAAGACCGTTAATTCGGTCAGTAGGGCCCGCACAGGTAACGCTTCCTTGACAAAAATGACCCCTAGGCGACCCTCATCGAGGAAGGGGGTAGGCGTATCCGACTGAATATTAAAACTTCCCCGTTGTAAGCGTTGGGCTTTTGCCAAGGGACTCAAACTAAAAAAGAGTTGATGGAGAGATTCCACGTAGGGAGCGAAAGCGGCGGACACTTGCTCCGGTTCTGACAGAAGGCTTTGGACGGCGGGCAAAGAAAACTGTTGATCCACACAAATCACACTGGGTTGATACTCAAAACCCACCACCTGACCATTGCTCTCCAGGGTCAAGAAGAAAGAAAGGGCGAGACGGTCTTCCCCCGGCACCAAAGAACAGCGTTGGGCCACACCATCGGGAAACAGCGGACAACTTTTCTCTCCCAGGAAAATCGCCGTTCCGCGTTTTTTAGCCGCCCGGTCCAAGGGCGTATCCGGTTCAATATAGTGGGCCACATCGGTAATATGGAGAGCCAATCGCCAGAGGGTGTCCCGTTTTTCCAAACTAAAGGCCACTTGTGGGAAAGGGGGCGTATCCTGGGGCAAGGGTTCCGAATCATCCACAAAGGTAAAGGTCAACAGCGATCGCAGGTCTTGGCGGTTGTCCAGGGAAATGCCAGAGGGGAGATTCTGGGACTGCTGGAGAGCCTCTTCACTCCACTCCAGGGGTAAATCATGCTTACAACTGACAATATCCGTATCGGCGGCCGCTTCAGCATCACTGCCTAACACCTTGGTCACTTTTCCGAGGGGCGGTTGTTCTGCCAGGGCGTAGCGTAGAACGGCCACATGAACCAAATGGTCGAGAGATTGACTGAGATCAACACCATTTTCCTGAAGTTGGAGTTCAAACAAGAGCCGGTCATCCAAGGGGACTGCTTTGAAACCCTGTTCACTTTTTTTTACCTGGGCCAACAACGACGGATTGGCCCGTTCTAGGATTAAATGCACTTCCCCTTCCGGTGAGCGTCGCCGGGTTCCATCTTTAATAATTTTCACCAACACGCGATCGCCATTCCAGGCATTACTGAGATTACTCTCCCGGACATAAATATCTTCAGCATCCTCATCGTCCTGGATCGCAAAACAAAATCCCTTACTCGAACACCGGAGTTTCGCCTCCACCACCTGTTCCGGATAGGTGCGCCGGTACTTGCCCCGGTCTTTGACTAAAATGCCCAACCGCTCCAAAACATCGAGAATTAATTGCAGGGTTTCCTCATCCGCTTCGTTCTCGCACCCTAGTTTTTTTTCGAGAAATTTTCCCGCAACTAATTTATCTTCACTGAAAAATGAGAGCAATGTGGCGATCGAGCAATCCATGGATGTGATCCTAAACTAACGATGAGGAAGGGAAGCAAAGAAATCAAAGAAATAAACGGATAAGGGATTTTTCCATCACCCCTATCCCTAAAGCCCAGGGGGACGAAAACATCAGCACAACAGTCGAGCCAAAGCCGCGCATTTCAGCGACCCAGGGCTGGCGGAAGGTTTCCAGAAAGACTCTAAACGCCTATCGGTAGCGGTTAAGCGTTGGCCCTAGCAGGTTTACCCGTCGCCAGGGGAGAGTCCGAACCCTTTATCCCGGAGCAGTCTCAGGTCAGAGAATGTTTCTCGCAGAAACCTCAAACTGACTCGCCCATCAAAGGGTTGACCGACTCTTAAGAGATTTTTTCTTTAACCATCTATTGTATCAAGAGAACGAAGCATTTTGTCATAGATATTACTAAAACTTCGGAAACCAGGGGCGATTCTGGTTACACTCCCCCAAAAAGGCCGCGAGAGTTTGTTATACTACCCCGTTGACCCCAGGGGTGGTCAGGAACTTTTTGGTTTGTTTCTCGATCCCTCTGAGGGTGGACTTCCTTGGCTGTGTGTGAGGAAACTTTAACGGTTATGTCTTTGCCAACTCAACGTCTTACTCCTATTTCAACCACTTTTTTACGCTTCACCTGGCGATCCCTCCTTTGGGGAACCGGGTTAAGCGGGCTACTGATATTTTTTTCCAGTCTATCGGCCCAAGCCCTCGATCTCCGGGTCGCCATTCGCAAAGCCGTTAGCTCGGTACGGGTGGGTAGTTCAACGCCGGCCTTAATCAAGGATGGGGGAGGACGCACTCTCGGAACGGTAGATCCCCTGGTTCCCCTTACCGCTTCCGCCAGTGGTCGTAATATTCGGGTGGGGGACTGGAGTGCTTCACAGATTACCATTGATCCCCAGGGGGATGGAGTGGTCTGGATCGGCGATCGCTGGTACCGGGGCAAAACCCGTCTGATTCGCCAAGGTTCTGGGGTTACGGCCGTTAATGTCGTCAATATTGAACAGTATTTGTATAGCGTAGTAGGTTCTGAGGCCATCCCGGCCTGGCCCATGGAGGCATTGAAAACCCAAGCCGTCGCGGCCCGCACCTTTGCCATTTACAAAAGCACGGCGGAAAGCAACCGTTACTACGACCTCGATACCACCACTGCCACCCAGGTCTATAAAGGCATGGAGAATGAATATGTGAGTACTGTGGATGCGGTCAATGCCACCCAGGGGCAAGTTATGACCTATAACGGTCGGGTGATTTTAGCGGCCTTCCATGCTTCATCGGGGGGACACACAGAAAATGTCGAGGATGTTTGGTCTTCACCGCTTCCCTACTTGCGTGCCGTGGTGGATTTTGATCACAATGCCCCGGTGTTTCAGTGGAGCAAAACCTTTTCGGCGGGAGAACTTAGCCAATTAATTGGTGGAGTCGGTCGGGTTCGGAGTCTAGTACCGGAACAAACCACTCCCCTAGGGCGGATTGTCTCCATGCGAGTGGTGGGTAGTGGGGGCAGTAAGCGGCTCAGTGGGGCGAAATTACGGCAGGCTCTCAAACTCCGCAGTACTTTGTTTACGGTGGCTGATATGGGCAACAGCTTCGTGATTAGTGGTCGTGGCTCCGGCCATGGTCTCGGTTTAAGCCAATGGGGAGCTTTCGGGTTAGCCCAACAGGGTAAGACCTATGAGCAAATTCTGCCCCATTATTATCAAAATGCTCGTTTAACGGCTTTAAATCGTTAGGTTAGGTTTCAGGATACATAACCCGTTAGGCGATCGCCGCCGCAATCATAGCCCCCTTCAACCCAATCTGGGGGTGAGTAATTACATAGACAGGCATATTGACCAGGAGACCTTTCATGCGCCCCTTTTCCTGAAAAGCAGTTAAAAAGGTTCCATCCTGCAACAACGGCAAAATTTTAGGGGCGATCCCCCCGGCCACATAAACCCCCCCGTAGGGTAAAAGCTTCAGGGCCAAATTGCCCGCTTCGGCTCCGTAGGCAGAAACAAATAATTTCAGGGTCGCTTCACTGACCGCATCTTCTCGATTTAAGGCCGCCTGGGAAATGGCCGAGGCAAACATCGGCGTAGTTTCAGGGGACTGTTGCCAGGCTTCATACAGGGGGGCTAACGCCGGAGCCACAGGACGAGCAGACTGCTGTTGGAGAAAATGATAAATCACGGGAATCCCTGTCCCGGAAACCACCCGGTCAATGGACACCCGGTCAATCTGATAATGGGTTTTAAAAAACTCTAATAATTGAAATTCCTGGGCATGACGCGGAGCAAAATCCCCATGGGAACCTTCACTGCTGAACACGCGATACTGGTTAGGGCCGGTGGGAATTAAAAAGCCTTCTCCTAAACCGGTGCCTGCCCCCAAAATCGCCCTGGGTGCCTGGGGAGCAGGGGGGACATCCTGCAAACAAATATAGTCATTTTTTTCTAAACCTAAAAGACCATAGCCGATCGCCGTAAAGTCATTAATCAGTAAAACCTTGGGAATTTGAAGAG
>JAYKIP010000420.1:0-9554 GCA_035286205.1 Merismopediaceae cyanobacterium | reverse complement strand
ATGGACTAAGGATTACGTCTCAGGCGTTGTTGCAGGTGGCGGCCCAGAGTCAACGGGATATGGAGGCGATTAAGGAACGACAAGCGGAAAGTGATCAACGGTTTAATGTGTTACTGGAGGAGGTGCGTTTTTTGATTCGGGGTAATAATAACCACGCTTAAAAAAGTGGCGATCGCTCTTTTATCTACTCTAATAAACTTTTTCGTTAAACAAATATTGATGGGACACTTAAATTATGTCAGGAGACTAAAACTCCTATTCCCTCGCAGTCACAAACTTTTTTGGAACTAGAATCAAAACCCTTTATCAACCTAAAGAAAAAATAGACAATCAGGAAAATTGGATTATTTGATCGAAAAAACCAAAAAAGAATTTAGAGAAGATTTGTCGCCGTTAGGAAGCCGGTTCCCAGGGTAACAGAATAGTAAACACACTCCCCTGACCCAATTCACTGGTGACGAAGACCTGACCGCCATGGAGTTCCGTTAAGCGTTTGATCAGAGTTAACCCTAAACCGGTTCCTTCGTATTGCCGACTGAGGGAGCTATCTACTTGATAAAAGGGCTGAAAGAGTTGGGGAATTTGATCGGGGGCAATGCCAATCCCCGTATCCTGGACGGAAAAACAGAGCCAGCGTTGATCCTCACCTCGCTTTTGGGACGTGATTGTTAGACTCACCTGGCCGCCTTCGGGGGTAAATTTCACGGCATTACTTAATAAATTCATCAGTATTTGACGCACCCTGGCTTCATCTAGTTGTAGAGTCGGGATACTTTCGGCCACATTCAAGCTCAAGGTTAACGATTTCTGTTCGGCCTGGGGGCGGAGGGACGCTAAACAATCCTGGCAAAGGGGGGCGATCGCCGTTGGAGCAAAGGAGAGCCGTAACTGGGCCAATTCCAACCGCGAAACATCCAGAATGTCATTAATAATATTGAGTAATTGAAGACCCTGACTTTCCAACATCTTGAGGGCCTTGCGTTGGCGTTCCGTCACCTCGCCATAGATTTCTTCCTGAAAATTATTGGTGACACCGAGCATAATGCCCAAAGGAGTCCGCAATTCATGGCTGGTATTGGCCAAAAAATGGGTTTTAGCAAGATTAGCCGATTCCGCGACTTGCCGGGCTTCTTCCAGGGAAACCACCTGGCGGGCCACTTCCGCTTCCAAATGACGGGTTAAACGGCTCAGTTTTAAATGGGTGTGAATGCGGGCCAGCACCTCTTGTTCCTGGAAAGGTTTGGTGATGTAATCTACCCCACCTAAGGCAAAACAACGGACTTTACTTTGCACATCATTGAGAGCCGTCATAAAAATCACCGGGATTTTGGCGGTTTCCGGCTCACTTTTGAGCCTTTGACACACTTCAAAACCGTCCATCTGGGGCATCATAATATCCAGCAGGATTAAGTCCGGGGGATTGCGTCCCACTTGTTTTAAGGCCCGTTCTCCACTGGTGGCGATCGCCACATCATACCCCTGGGCACCCAAACTATCGGATAAAACGTGCAAATTGGCTGGCGTATCATCCACAATCAAAATTAAACCACTGGCGGGGGAAGAGGGGGGCATCGTAAAAACTACCTTAGACGGGGGATGAAGCGGATAAATGCGTCTGAAGAACGTCCTCTAACGCATCGGTATCGAATTGTTGAGCTAATTGTAGAAGGTTTTGCGAAAAAGGTAAGTAGCGGGCATCTTCCTGGGCTAGGGTTTTGGCCTGCTCCGTGATTTTGGGCAATAGACCATCCTGGGCCAAATCTAAAAGGCGTTGCAATACCTCGGTGGGGGGAAGTACCAAGGTTGAGGAGGGGGTTGAGGTTGGGGAGGGGGCCGTCTCCAGGGGTTGATACCGCCAGTGAAGGTCTAAATGATGGCCCAATAAATCCCAGAGTTCCTCCACCTGGATCGGTTTGGCTAAAAAGTCATCTCCTCCCGCTTCAATGCTATGGCGACGATCAATATTGGAGACCGAGGCCGACGAGACTAAGACCTTCAGGGTTTTAAAAGATGCCTGCTGACGAAGGATTTTCAGAAAGGCAAAGCCATCTAACACGGGCATGACTAGATCCGTAATAACCAGATCAAACGCCTTTTGCTGTAAACAATCTAGGGCCGCTTGACCGTTTTCTGCTTCTGTCACTTGAAAGCCCAACGGTTCTAATAAATTGACTAAGACCGAACGATTTTCCCAACGATCATCTACCACTAACAGAGAACGGGGCGGGCCTTCATAACCAATGATTTGACGACCGGCCGCCATGGAAACTTGATGGGCCCAATCCTCGGCGATCGCCACAGGAATTTGAAAGGAAAAGGTACTCCCTTCGCCCAGGTGACTGGAGACTTGAATTTCGCCTCCTAATAACTGCACAATGCGCTGACTGATGGCCAGACCTAACCCCGTGCCTTCCGCTTGGTACTTTTTATCACCGACCTGTTCAAAGGGTTGGAAAAGACGGGCTTGATCCCTGGGGGAAATCCCAATACCGGTATCACTGACAGAAAAATGCAATAGAGCTTGTTGGTTACTGGCATCGGCTAAACGATGCACGCGAAAGGTGACAGATCCCTGGTCGGTAAATTTAATAGCGTTACTAATCAGATTAATTAAGACCTGCCGGAGACGTTTCTCATCGCTTTCAATGGCTTCGGGTAAACCTTCGGCCCCTTCGTACAGAAAGGTTAAACCTTTTTTATCGGAACGCACGCGACAAATTTCGACGACACCTTGTAAAAAGGCCGGTAAATGGAACGCTTTGGACGATAATTCTAATTTCCGGGCTTCAATTTTAGACAGATCCAGAATGTCGTTAATTAAGGTTAATAAATGGGAGCCGCATTGATTAATAATTTGCACCCCCTGATGGTCTTTTTCCCCCAGGTAGGAAGAGCGTTCTAAAATTTGGGCATAGCCAAGAATCCCGTTCAACGGAGTCCGCAGTTCGTGGCTCATACTGGCTAAAAATTCGCTTTTGGCTTGGTTCGCAGAATCAGCGATCGCCTTGGCTTCCTCCAGTTCAGTGGTATAGCGTTTTTGAGTTTCTAATAATCCTTGTACCCGTTGAATGAGTTGGTTAAAAGATTGGGCCAGGGTTCCCACTTCATCATCGGTTTCGATGGTGGCTTGCAGTTGAAAATTGTCTTCACGGGTAACTTGTAACGCAACAGCGTTTAAACTTTGTAGGGGACGGGCAATAGTACGACTAATATAAAAAGCCAGGACAATGGCGATCGCCAAAGAAATAAATAAACTGCCCACCATGATTTGGGTGCGTAAATTTTCCGCCTGTCGCAAATCCTGTTCCGCCTGATCTTCCGCCGCGATCGCCGATTGATAGAAAGGTTTGAGTTGATCGGGAATTTCAATAAATTTCACAAAAAACGGATCTTTCACTAATCCCACCACCTTTTTTTCCGCCGCTTCCGACTGGGGAGGAGTTGCCTGAAGTAGGGGAGCAACTTCCGTCATAAACCGACGCACCCTAGGCACAAAATTAGTCACGGCAGTTTGATCCG
This sequence comes from Merismopediaceae cyanobacterium, assembly GCA_035286205.1. GTDB lineage: Bacteria > Cyanobacteriota > Cyanobacteriia > Cyanobacteriales > Microcystaceae > Woronichinia. Next base: position 6,035 of record JAYKIP010000420.1, on the reverse strand, counting down.
CTTGAATTTCGGCTTCTAATCCTGGGATTTTACTGGGAAAGGGGCGTTCATTTTGTTCCTGAAGCATTGCTTGAATCGCTTCTACCCGTTCCAACAGTTTTTCACTGGCCGCCATAAATTTTTCAGGTTTTGTCACCAAAGGCGTTAACTGTTTCGCCGGACGATTATAAAGAATATCTACCTGCAACGCTCCCAACAATTTGCGATCATAGGCCGCCGCCTGACGAGATTTTTCCGCCTGTTGTTGATAATGATTACCGATCGCGATCCCGAAACCGGTTCCCAATAGGGCAATGCCCAAGGCCACGGCGTAACCGGTCACAATTTTGTCGCGGATTTTCATGGTTTTTCCCTGTTTTCTCCTAAACCTTTTCATCTTGGCAAAGACCCAGGCGATCGCCGTAAATCTTTAGCAAGTTTTTAGCTTTAACGCCGGGGTGGCCCTCCCGATCCCCCTAACCCAGGCATGACCGGCGCATTGGGAACCCGTGAGGCGGGTCGTTTACCATCCGGAAACGTCACTAAAATGCGGTCTTTTTCCGTTAACCCCGATCGCACCTGGGTCTTATCTTCAACCGTTAACCCGGTTTGAATGGGAACAAATTCCGGTTTATCCTGTTGAAACACATAAACCCCCGTACCCGTTTCTTCCCGAACAATCGCCACATTGGGAATCACTAAAACATTGGTTAATTTACCGGCTTCAAATTTCACCTGCACATTCATTCCCGCCCGCAATAGCCCCTGGGGATCATCTAAAATCGAGACTTTTACCTCAAAACTGGTGACATTTTGTTGCACAATGGACTGGGGCGAAATTTGAATCACTTTCCCCTTAAAGGTGCGGTCAGGATAGGCATCGGCTTTAATATTAACATTTTGTCCGAGGCGAATTTGGGAAATATTACTTTCAGAAACGTAGGTAACAATTTGGTTTTGAGCGGTTAGGGCCAAAATGGAAGAAGAGGTGGCCGAAGAAACGGCACTGCCGGCGGTGGTGGGGGTCACAAAAGCACCTGGATCGGCATATTTTCGGGCCACAATGCCACTAAAGGGAGCGCGAATTTCCGTATCGTTGATTTGGGTTTGAATCGTTTTTAAATTGCCCTGGGCGACTTGTACCTGGGCTTGGGCTTGGGCAATATCTTCCCGCCGGGAACCCGCTTGAGCGAGGGAAAGAGCGGCTTGTTTTTGGGAGACAACGGCTTGGGCTTGACGGATTTCTTCACTGCGAGAACCCGCTTGCGCGAGGGAAAGGGCGGCTTGTTTTTGGGAGACAACGGCTTGGGCTTGACGAATTTCTTCACTCCGGAAACCGCTTTTGAGTAATTTCAGGGCTTGTTGGGCTTCTTTGACCTGGGCGGCGGCACTGTCTCGCTGGGAACGGGAGGTTTCTAGATCGCGATCGGAAATGGCTCCATCTAAGTACAGTGTTTGGTTTTGGCGCAGGATTAATTCGGTTTGACGTTGATTGCTAAGGGCACTATCTAGGCGGGCCTGGGCCTGTTGAATTTCCTGGGGACGATTACCGGTTTTTAGTTTTTGCAAGTTCGCCTGGGCCTGTTGCAGGTCGGCCCGGGCCTGTTGGATTTCCTGGGGACGATTACCGGCTTGTAATTTTTGCAAGTTCGCCTGGGCTTGTTGCAGGTCGGCTTGAGCCTGTTGAATTTCCTGGGGACGATTGCCGGCTTGTAATTTTTGCAAGTTCGCCTGGGCTTGGGCCAGTTGTCCCTGGGCTTGCAGGAGTTGACCTTGAAGGTTGGTATCGTCCATTTTGGCGAGGAGTTGACCCTTAACCACGCGATCGCCTTCTTTGACGAGGAGTTGTCGCAGAATACCGGAATTTTTGGGGCTAACGTTAACGGAAACGGCGGGTTGGACGGTGCCATTAGCGGATACCGTAATCACTAAATCTTCACGGGTGACGGCGATCGTATCCTGGCGTTGTTTGGTAACTTTTTGGGGAATCACCACCTGTTGCTGATAGAGGAGCCAACCGCCCCAGATGAGTCCTCCGAACAAAGCGATCCCTAAACCGCCTTTAGCCCATTTTTGCCAGGGATATTTTTGCTGGTTTGCCATGGCCGTTGGGGGGGAAGGTAATGCTCTGGAGGATTGTGAGTCAATCGAAGGGGTTTCGGTGGGGATAGCCATCATCAATTTTTTGTCCACTGTTGGCGATCTTAACCTTCCTGGACTGAATTAACCGAAGACTGAGGCCAGATTTTGAAGGGTTCTTTCATAGTACAATTTTTCGTGTATTAGTTTATTGATTTATGGGGCGATCGCCGGGGTAAAATCTAATTAAAATGAAAGAATCTGAAGAGTCTAAGGATTCTATGACAAGTCAATGTTTAAATCCGGCTTGTTTGGCGGTTAATCCTAAAAACCGGTGAAGCCGTTTCCGCTTTCGATTACAATTTGTAAATAATTGTTAACTTAAGGAACTCAAGACAGAATGCGAGTTGTGATCGTCGGGGCAGGATTAGCGGGTTTAGCCACCGCCGTTGATTTAGTGGATGCGGGCTGTGAGGTGGAGATATTTGAGGCCCGTCCCTTTGTGGGGGGCAAGGTGGGTAGTTGGGTAGATAACGACGGTAATCATATCGAGATGGGACTGCACGTTTTTTTTGGGTGTTACTACAATTTGTTTGCCTTGATGGAGAAAGTCGGGGCGATCGCCAATCTGAAATTAAAGGAACACACCCATACGTTTATTAACCGGGGAGGCCGGGTCGGAGAATTAGATTTTCGGTTTATCACGGGCGCACCGTTTAACGGACTCAAAGCCTTTTTTACCACCTCCCAACTGTCCCCCGGCGATAAACTGGCCAACTCTTTGGCGTTGGGAACCAGTCCCATTGTGCGAGGCTTAGTGGATTTCGAGGGAGCCATGAAAACCATTCGGGATTTAGACCGCATCAGTTTTGCCGATTGGTTTCGTAGCCATGGGGGCAATAACGGGAGCCTCAAAAAAATGTGGAATCCGATCGCCTATGCCCTGGGCTTTATTGACACCGAAAATATTTCAGCGCGGTGTATGTTGACCATTTTTCAATTTTTTGCCGCCAAAACGGAAGCCTCGGTCTTGCGGATGTTGGAAGGCTCTCCCCAGGAATATCTCCATCAGCCGATTGTCAATTACCTGGAAGCCAGGGGAACCAAAATCCATACCCGCCGCCAAGTCCGCGAAATTCATTACACCGGAACGGGGCCGGATTTGACTGTTACGGGGTTGAGTATTGCCAACGGCGATCAAGTGGAACAGATTACTGCCGATACCTACGTTTGTGCCTGTGATGTGCCGGGGATTCAGCGACTCTTGCCCCAGGAATGGCGACAAATTCCCCTGTTTGACAATATCTATCATCTGGAAGCGGTTCCCGTGGCCACCGTGCAACTGCGGTTTGATGGTTGGGTGACGGAACTCCAGGATGCCAAGAAACGGAAACAACTGGGTCAGGCTTTTGGCTTAGACAATTTGCTTTATACTCCCGATGCCGACTTTTCCTGCTTTGCGGATTTGGCCTTAACCAGCCCGGCGGACTATTATCGAGAGGGGCAAGGGTCTCTTTTGCAACTGGTGTTAACGCCCGGCGATCCCTTTATCAAACAGAAAAACGAAGAGATTGCCCATCATGTCCTAGCCCAGGTGCGGGAACTCTTCCCCTCGGCCCGTGATTTAAATATGACCTGGTATAGCGTGGTCAAATTGGCCCAATCCCTCTACCGCGAAGCCCCCGGCATGGATCGCTACCGGCCCACCCAACAAACGGCGATCGCCAACTTCTTTCTGGCGGGGAGTTACACCCAACAGGACTACATTGACAGCATGGAAGGCGCGACCCTATCGGGCAAACAAGCGGCCCAGGTGATTCTGGCCCAGGCAGAGAAACTCAAAGCCTAGATTAAGTTTTGCGACTAGGAGCTAATTTCGGAAAACTTCGTTGATATAACTAATAAAAGGCCCTCATTTTCTCTTGGGAAAGATGGGAGATTAATAAGTATCAACGGAGTGTGAAAATGAACAATGATTGGATCTATCCTGGCAGTTTAGCCTTCGTCATCCTGGGTTCGGGGGGATTCTTCTGGCGATTGTATGGCGGGATTCGCAAGCAAACGGCCCAGGCTGAATTGCTATTAACCGAGCGCAATGAGCTACAAAAATCCCAGACTGAATTGCAAAAACAGTTAGAGGCGGCAGAAACCATTTCCTACAATCATCGGGAAGAGGTGCTATCCCTCCATGGCAAGATCCATCATTTAGAAAAAGATTTAGGCCACGCTCAACAGCAACTCACGGAAAAAAATCAAGACAATAGCGATTTACAGCAAAAATTAGCTCAACAGGAAAAGCAGGTCGAATCCTGGCGATCGCAGTTTCAACAACTGGAACAATTCCATGAGCAGTTTAAACAAGACCATCAGAAGCAAATTCAAGAATTAACCAAAGAAAAGGAAAGTTTAGCCCTGAGTCGTCAGGAAGAAATTTCCCAACTGGCCAATTTACGAAATCAGGTTTTAAACCTCGAAAAAGTGCGTAAAAATCAGGAAACTTCCCTGCAAAAACTCCAGACATTAGAGCAAGAAAAACAAGCCTGGGAAGTCGAAAAAGCCGATTTAGTCAGTCAATGGCAGAGTCGTCTGGCTCAAGTAGAACAGCAATTAACGGAGGAACAGGAACACCGTCAAAACTGGCAAAGGAACGCTGAACAGTCCCAGGGGGCGATCGCCACTTATCAACAAGAAATCGAGACTGTAACCGCTCAAAAAGAACAATTTCAACAGGACTATCAGCAATTAACGACACAATATCAACGGTTAACCGAGGACAATGAACAGTTAAAAGCTGACCACCAGCATCTACAACACCAATATCAAATCCTTCAACAAACCCAGGTAGATAGTCAACTGTTAACCGAACAATTACAGGTGGCCCAGGAGCAAATTCAGACGCTCAATCAGGATTTACAGCAGGCCCAACAGCAAATTGAGTCCCTTGCAACCGAGGTGCGTGAAGCCCATGACGTGAGCCAAACCTTACAAAAACTGCAAGGGGATTATCAACAGGCCACTCAACAAATTGAACAGTTAGAAAGCGATCGCCAATCCCTGGCTCAACAGTTACAAACCCTAGGGGAGCGCAATCAAACACTGACCGCAGAGGTGGCGCAAAATGACGAAGACCGCGAGCGTTTATTCCAGGAATTAACCCAATTAAAAGCTGGGTCTGATCAAATTAATGAGAATTTCACCCAACTGCAAACCACCCATCAACAGTTAGATGATCTCTACCAAAGCACCATCCAACACTTAGAAAGCATCAATCAAACCTATCAAACCCAATCCCAGGAGTTACAAGCGGCGATCGCCCGCATTCAGTATCTGGAAGCCCAATTAGCCGCCCAGGCAACCGTTGCCGAACCGGTGACTCACCCTGTCACCACGCCCGAACCGCCCCCTGAACTGCCCCCCGAACTGCCCAAATCAAGCCCAAGTCCCGTCGCAGTCGCAGTCGCTGAACCGGAAGTTGAAGCGATCGCCCAAGAATCGGAAATCCAAGAATCGGAAATCCAAGAACCGGCAATCAAAGAGCCGGCAATCTCGGAAATCATTGAATTGGAAACATTAACCCCAACAACCGCCCTTGCCAGTCCAGAACCTACCGAAGCAGAATCTCCTGCCTTGGCCGAAACCTCAGAACCGCAACCTACTGTCGAACCGACTAAACCCGCCAAAAAATCCAGCAAACTGGGCAAATCTACTGTCTCCCCCTCTCCCCTCTCCCCCGCTCCCGTCTCTCCTGCTGATGCGTCCCTAGAGGGTAAACGCTGGATTATCCTCGGTACTCTGAGTCTCGTTAGCCGCGATCGCGTGAAGGAACTCATTACCGCTTCGGGAGGCACAATCACCAGTTCTCCCAGTGGTAAAACAGACTATGCGATCGTGGGGAAAGCACCGGGCGAAAAACTCAAAAAAGCCCAAAAATTAGGCATTGCCCAACTGTCTGAAAGCCAATTCTTAAAATTATTAGG
>JAYKIP010000419.1:0-3347 GCA_035286205.1 Merismopediaceae cyanobacterium | reverse complement strand
TAAATCAATTACCTAAATGTTCTTGAGGGGATTTAATCTATGGTTTTGACCTCAATTAATATGTCTGCTGAACCCAAGCGTGTCGCCGAACTGGAACACAGTTTAAGAAAAGTCCATCCCCGTAAACACCATCACTACCAAGTCGAAGATTTCTTCTGCTTCCAGATGGAAACGGGGTCTATTGTTGACTGGAATAACTGTCGCAATGTCCTCACCAGTGAAGATTTTATTGTTGGTCTCATTGACGGTCTTCAGGAAGAAGTGGGAAACGCTTCCAGTGTCGTCATGTATAACATTGGGAAGGAATGGGGCCACTACGATGCCGAATTTTTCCAGCAATGGTTTCTCAGCGAATTTGGGTACACCTCCAGCCTCAATGAAATCAACCTGAACTATGTCCTCGAAGGTTGGTGGTGGCCCTTCACCGCTCAGGGTTGGGGAAACTGGGCCATTGACTTAAGTGAACAAAAAAATGGCTTTTTATTTGTCGATATTTTTGACTCGGCGGTGGCCCGTACCCTAGGGGATGTCGGCAAACCGGTTTGTCATATCTATGCCGGTTTATTGGCGGGCTTCTTCAGCCGTTTAGTGAAAAAAAGCCTCAACTGTATTGAGATTCAGTGTTATGCCATGGGGGAAACCTATTGTAAATTCCTGATTGGTAAACAAGACCGAATTGATGCGGCGACCTTCTGGCTCAATGAAGGGGCTAACGCCAAAGACATTGAAGGCAAACTTAGTCTAGGGGAGTATCTGAAATGATCGATCCCACCCGTTGGGCCGGGTTAAGTGTCCAGGCTTTTTTTGCGGACTATAACTGGTCAGGGACAGCCCCCCGTTTAGAAGAATCCGCGAAGGTTGTTCTCTTCGATGAGTCCGGGACGGTTCCTTCTCTGCTGTGTCTCACGGTGCGGGACTTCTTAGCCCAGGGGAATTGGCGAGGATTAGCCCCAACCCCCCTGACGGAGACAGCTTCAGCCACCTTTGAGCTACCGGAAACGACTCCTGCCCTCCAGTTAACTCTCCAGGCCTTTTGGGCTAAAAGTAACTGGTCTGGTCGAGGTCTGGCCAAAGGAGTCAGTAAAGTGGCTGTGTCCCCGGCCCCCAAAACGTCCCCCCTTCCCAGTGCTAACGCCGATGATCTGGGGTTAAACGACCTATCGGCCCTTTTTTAATACTGTCTTAGGAGCCTTATGCAAAAAGACTTTGAAAGATTATTTCATCGTGCCGAGGATCATTACCTGCATCCCCTGGAAATGATCTCCTTCCGGAAACACCTCGGTCTCCTTAAACAACGCCTGAGCACTTATCACTATCTGCGGGATAACGAAGCGGTGATTTTTCAAACCGTTGCCGATCGCCTAGAAAGTGAAATGGGTGATACGCCGGTGTCCCAACTCGAACAAGGGTTACTGCACTGGATTAGTATCCTCCGGTATAGCGGGATGGCCATGCTACTCAGCAATCCGGAATATCTGCAATACCGTTTATTGGAATGGTTGGGCGATATGGTCAATGCCTACGAATTGCGACCGGTTGAAACCCGCATTGCCGCCTTATTAACAGATTATTTACAAAACGCCCTCCCCGCCGACGATTTTGACCTCTTAAAACCCTTTTTAACCCAGGCAGAAACGACGGTACTCCAAAGCACCCCTGCCCCGGAGAGTCCTGAACTCGCTCCCCTAGAATCCTAAAGGAGAATCCGCATGATTGACGTTAATAACCTCCTGCAAAAAAGTAGTGAATTAAAAGGCAATTATTTCGCGCCCGATGTTTACCTCCAGGGTGATAACGAGTTTGGTCTCTTGGAAAATCGCAGTGGTGCTCGGTTACTGGCGATCCCGGATACCCTATTACGGGGACTTTATACGGCCCTAGACGCGGAGTTAGGGACGGGTTCGGGGGTGGCCCTCTTCAGTTGTGGTAAAGCCTGGGGCATTGCCTTTGTCAAACGGTTTGCCGACGAGTTGGCCGATTATTATGACAAGCCGTTGCAGTCCATGACCATGGTGGAGTTTTTACAACACTTGAAACAATGTTGGAAGGCTCACGGTTGGGGTCTGCTGGATTTGGATTTGAAATACTATCAGCAGGGCTTTTTGGTGGCTCGCATTAGTCATTCTCCCTACGTGGCCATGGCTCCCCAGGGGAAACGTCCCATGGGCTTTTTGGAAGCGGGCATTTTATCGGCTTTCTTTAGCCATATTACGGGGGAAGATCTCCATTGTGTGCAGACCAGTTGTGAATCCCTGGGGGCTGAGAGTAACGAGTTTATTCTGGGTCTCGGCGATCGCCTGAAGTCCGTCTCCGCTTGGTTAACAGAAGGCCATGATCATGCCACGATTATGGAATTACTGTGTCGTCAGCAAAATTAACCGCGACGCTCTTACTTGCCCAAGGAGGATATAACTGTGGCTAAGACCATCAAGCTCGATCCCATCAACCTCGAAGTGGCGATTCAGACCAATGACAACCTATTATCGGGTTTGTTAAAGGGGGAATTGCAAGTGATGAAAGAATGCGGGGGACGGGGAATGTGTGCCACCTGCCATGTGTATGTCACCCAAGGCATGGAAAGTCTTTCACCGCTCAATCGTCGAGAACAACGGACGTTAGAGGTCATTACCACCTGTACCAAATTTTCCCGGTTAGCCTGTCAGGCGAGGGTGATGGGGGAAGGGGTGGTCGTGGAACTACCGGCGGGGATGTATATCAATGAAATTGATAACATTGAAGACTTGATCGGTCGTCGGGCTGAGGACAATATTCTCCATCCGCTCACGGGGGCAGTTTTAGTCGAAGCGGGCAAGTTAATTACACGCTCCATGATTTCCCAATTGGAGGACACCCAGGTAGAAGCGAAAGACTATCTAGTCAAGACGAAAGATGCTTAAGCCGCCTGGACGGGATTACGGTTTCATTACGGTAAGGAATTAATTCTATGTTCAAACAACTCACTAAGCTCAGTATTGATGCGGATGGTCGCTACGCAACGGCGGCGGAATTGCAATTTCTGCACGATTATTTGGATTCTGCCGAAGAGCGGATTAGTGCCTACGAGAAAGTTCGGGAACACGAAGAACAAATTATCCATCGTTGGGAAGCCGCTAAACGGGGCCTGAAGGAAGATACTTTCCACATGGGCGATCGGGATGTCACCGAGATTTGCCGTCGGGATATGACCAATGTGTTTCGGTGTTCGGCCACAGCGATGCTGTTCAATGATTTAGACCGTCTGCGGGAAGGATTATTGATTTGGTATCAAACGATCGTGCGGGCCTATAACTATACCCAATACGCTAAGGTCAGTTACCTGGTGATTCAGGAAACCATTAAGGAATTTC
>JAYKIP010000418.1:0-8869 GCA_035286205.1 Merismopediaceae cyanobacterium | reverse complement strand
GCACAACCATTGACGAGGGCGGCTAATTCCTGGGTCTGGTGGGCCGGTGTGGGCGCGTCTGCGTATTTCCCCGTATGCAATTCAATGAACTGGGCTTGGGTTTTAGCAGAGGCTTGGATTTGCGCGGTTTCTGCATCAATGAATAAACTCACCGGAATCCCCGCCGATTGCAGTTGATCCACCACTGCACAGAGTCGCTCTAAGTTCCCGGCCACATCTAAGCCGCCTTCGGTGGTGACTTCTTCCCGTTTTTCCGGCACCAGGGTTACATAATTGGGCTGGAGGGCCAGGGCGATCGCCACCATTTCCGGGGTTGTGGCCATTTCCAGATTGAGATGGGTGCGTACCGTTTCCCGTAGCAGACGAACATCCCGGTCTTGGATATGACGACGATCTTCCCGTAAATGGGCCGTAATGCCATCGGCTCCTCCCAATTCTGCTAATAACGCCGCCGTAACAGGATCGGGTTCTACGGTGCGACGGGCCTGACGAACGGTGGCAACATGGTCAATATTGACCCCTAGGGTTAACAACTTTCTAACTCCCCCATAAATTCTAATTTTTCTATTTTACGGGTTAGCCTTCCCAGAAAAGCCTAGGGATTACCAATCTACTCCGCGCCGTTCACTCACCACCTGCTCATAGACGGCGATCGTTTCGGCGGCCAATTGCGTCCAACTAAACCGCTTGCTTAAATCTTCGTAGGCGTTTTCGATAAAAATCTGGGCTTGTTCGGGATTTTGAAGGACTTCGATAATGCCCCAGGCGAGAGAATCCGGGTTATTGGTGTAGGTGACAATGCCGGTCCGGCCATGCTGTACCACTTCGGCCAAGCCCCCGGTATTACTGACAACAACGGGAACCCTAGCCGCAAAACTTTCGAGGGCCACAATGCCAAAGGGTTCGTATAAACTGGGAAAAACCGCACAATCCGCCACCGTCTGAAATTTATCCAGGTCTTCATCGGACATAAAGCCGGTAAAGAAACATTGCTCCCAAATGCCTAAATTCCAAGCGAGTTGTTTCAGGCGATCGGTATTGCCCCCACCAATAATTACAAACTTGACATTGCCCTGGAGTTGTTGCAAGACTTGAGGGGCCGCTGTTAATAGCACGGAAACCCCTTTTTCGTAGGTCATCCGTCCGACATAGTAAACAATTTTCTCCCCATCCCCGGCAAAACGACGGCGGAAAGCTAAGTAATCAAACGCGGGGTCTCGTTGTTTCTTTTCGGGACGAATACCGTTATAAATGACATCCATTTTGTCCCAGGGGGTTCCAAAGACCCGTTGCAGTTCGTGGCGCATATAATTACTACAGACAATAACCCGCCAACCGTTATAGATTAAAATGCCTTCTTTACCGGCAATATAGCGTTGGGTGTCGTTATACAATCCGTTATAGCGTCCGTACTCCGTCGCGTGAATCGTCGTCACCAGGGGAATTTTAAAATGATGTTTGAGGGCGATCGCCGCATCCCCCACCAACCAATCATGGGCATGAATCAGGTCAAAACCGCCCAACTGAGCCACTAACCGTTGCCCCATCTGATCCATACTCAGATTCATATTGGCAACCCAATGGAAAAAATCATTGCCGGGAGGAACCGTGACCCGATAGACAAACATCCCTTCCACCTGTTCTGCGGCGGGGGCCCCATCGGACTCAACGGTAATTAAATGAATTTCCTGACCTAACTTCACCATTTCCGGATAGAGTTCAGCGACATGGCGAGCGATCCCCCCGACAATACGCGGTGGAAATTCCCAAGCCAGCACCAAAATTCTCATTCAACGTCCGTCCTTGCTGATGACCGATCACCACTGAAATATAACTTAATCTTCCATCACTATCATCTAATCTTCAATGACTTGATCGTCTGGGGATTGGGTTTCTGGGCTAAGTTCAGCAGAAGCCGGACAAGCTAGGCGTAAACCCAGATAACTAATCACGAAATCCGGTGTAAAGTGATACCGATTGGCCAAACGACGATAAATGGGCTTAGAATGCCACGATCCGCTACGGATAACTCGTCTCCCGGTCAACTCGGTTCCCTCTTCTTTATTGTCCCTGAAAATCTGAACGATTGACCGGTCTTTCCCCAAAAAATACGGGAAATTACGGAGTAATCGGGGCAGGTTTCTCCGCCTTTTCTTCAGGGGTCGGGGAAAAGGGTCATTCGGCTCAGTCATTCTCCGGTTTAGCTCCCCCAGATTTGTATTAACCAAGTGCTATGAAACGACTCATTTTAGCTGTTATTACGATTACTTCGCTGATTCCTTTTTTTCTTTCTCTGGTGAGTAGCCTCAAGGAACCCCAGGTACAAAGCTATTTGGAGTTATCCCAGACGGATCTCTTGCTGATGGCTACGGAAAAGCAAGGAACCCAGGGCGATTGGATTCAGCCGGATTGGTTTGTGTTGGGGCAAGATCCCTACGCGGCGGCCCGCGACCAGTACGAAAATTCGTTAAATGACTCGACGCAAAATTTGGCGAAACTTCAGGAAAATTTAACCCAACTTCAGGCCAAGGAAGCCTCGCAAGCTTTGGCGAAGGATCTATTAGTGGCTCCGTCTTCCCCACAAAAGGCGATCGCCGCCCTCATTAATCTCAATCAGGAAGTACTGCATCAACAACAGTTAAAAGTGAAGTTAGGGTTACTGGAAATAGCGGTTAATCAGCCGACAAAAGCGATCGAACAATGGCAAGCGGTGGGTCAAACGGGGACGCTCACGCTTCCACCGGGATCACCGGCTCAAATCCAACTGCCCGATCTACAGAAAACCGCCCAGGCATTGATCCAACTTTGGCAAGACCCGCCCCAGGTCAAACCTCAGACCGCCCAGCTATTGCAAACTCATTTAACCGGTTGGTTCCGTGATCGCGCTTTAACCCGGCTTTATACGGTGGAGCAACAGGCGATCGCCCTGGAAACCCTCCAGCAAGAGCAACAAAACCAAGCGGCCCAAGCCCTGCAAAAATTAGTATTGCTCAGTGTATTGCCCATTCTGGGGGGGAGTTTAGGTCTCGGTTTAGTCGTTGTCTTGCTATTAGAGAGATTCCTCAAAAAAGAAAACGCGCTATTGGCGATCGCTCATCAAACCCCCTGGTCAACCCCCTGGGATTGGGAAGTGATCTGGCAAGTGTTAGCGGTGGGCTTTTTCTTTTCCAGCCAAATTGGACTGCCGCTCCTGTTGGGGATCGTGCCCTTTGATGCCAGTCAACTGAGTTTGCGGGGTAAAGCCTTTTACGTCTTGGGTAGTTATGGGGCGATGACGTTAGGGGGATTAACGGTGATGTACCTGTCAATCAAATCCTATTTTCCCTTACCCCCGGATTGGTTTCGGTTTCGTTGGCGACTGCCGGATTGGGGCTGGGGGATCGGCGGTTATTTGGTGGCCTTACCGTTGGTTGTCTTAATTTCTCTGCTGAATCAACAACTGTGGCAGGGCCAGGGCGGCAGTAATCCGTTGTTATTGCTGGCACTTCAGGCCCAGGATAAATGGGTTTTAGGGATTTTCTTTTTCACGGCGGCGGTAATGGCTCCCTTTTTTGAAGAAATGATGTTCCGGGGATTTTTTTTGGCCTCCCTCACCCGTTATTTTTCCGTGAATGTGGCCATCCTCCTGAGCAGTTTTCTCTTTGCGATCGCCCACTTGAACCTCTCGGAAGTGTTACCCTTAGCAGGGCTAGGAATGATTCTGGGGATTGTCTATACAAGAACCCGTAATCTGTGGGTGCCGATGTTGCTCCATGGCCTGTGGAACAGTGGCACCTTGATCAGCCTCTTTATTTTGGGTAGCAGTACCTAATCGCGCCTGACCGAGTGAGCCTTTCCGGACCGGGATCTATGAAGCAAAGAAACAATACGGCGATCATTCTAGGATTGGTGATTGTAGGAATTGCCCTACTAGGGGGATTGTCCTGGTGGATTTTGCAACTGTTAGGCGGGGAAATTCGCCCAGTCACTTCGGCCACGAAGGAAAAAAATCCGGACTCACCGATTAATTTGGGAAGTAATCTCATGCAAGGTTTTCAAAAGACCTTTAGTGAGGTTCCGAATGTGCCGGTGGGTCTGTTTAGTTATGGGGGAAGTACTACCTGGTCACCGATTCGAGGCATGGTAGATAAACCGATTCAGGCGGCCTGGCCCCAGTTTCAATTACGTTATTGGGAACCGACCCAGGGATTGCCCGGCTCCGGGGTGGGGATTCAGATGGTACTCAATGATGAATTGGCCTTTGCCCAGTCCTCCCGTTCTCTCCGTACTGCGGAATATCAGGAAGCCAGCGATCGCGGTTTTGCCCTACGCCAGATCCCGGTGGCCATTGATGGGGTGGTCATTGCCGTGAATCCCAATCTGGAGGTATCGGGTCTGACCCTAACCCAACTCGCGGAGATTTATCGGGGGAAAATTACCAACTGGAAAGCGGTTGGCGGCCCGGATTTGCCGATTATTCCCTATTCTCGCCCCTTCGGATCGGGGGGAACCGTTGACTATTTCCGAGAACAAGTCCTACAAAATCAGCCCTTTGGGAATCCGGTGCAAACGGTACGGGATACCACCCAAGCTATCCGTCGCATTGCCCAGCAACCCGGAGCCTTATACTACGCTTCGGCTTCTACGGTGATTGCTCAATGTACCGTCAAAACCCTGGCGATCGGTAAAAGTCCCTCCAGCTTAATTGTGCCCTACGTGACTCCCTATGTTCCCGAATCAGACTGTCCGCAAAAACGCAATCGCATTGCCCAGGACGTGCTGAAAAGCGGTCAATATCCCCTGACTCGACGACTGTTTGTGGTCATCAAAGAAAATGGTCAACTGGATCAACAGGCGGGGCAAGCCTACGCGAATTTGCTCTTAACCAATCAAGGCCAGGATTTAATAGAAAGAGCCGGTTTTGTGAGAATTCGTTAGGTTTACATCAAAAATCCACTAAAGAGATTTCCCAAAGGGACGAGCTAACGGTTCCCCAATAAAGACCCCTTGACCCGGCCACGCCACACTATGCCAATAACTTTCCAAAAGGGTATCACCCTGTAAATAGGATTGCATTAGAATACCCGGATGGGGAAATTTTTGCGGAAAATTGCAGGGTTCTACTACGGTGCCATAACTCCCCGTTGCCCCGGCTTCTAACCATCGTAAACTACTCATCTGACTGCTATCGGTTAAAGCTCCTCCCCAGGACGTTAAATGATCGGCGATCGCCCCTGGTCTAAATTGTAACGTGGCTAATTTTTCCACCTTTTCCAAACCGGTAAAATAAAACATCACATCTTGTTTATTTTCTAGGTTATTGGTATTGACAATCTCAATCTTAAAGGCTTTACCAAGAACTTTTTTAATCAGCTGATAAAACTGGGATCTCACATTGCGAGGCTTGTCGGTCGTACTCACCAGGTAGGCTGTCCCTGGGGGAAACGTGCCATCGGAGGCCACCCCTCGATCAATTAATTGTTTGGCCTGTTCGTAACGAGTTGCCGCTAACATCATCGTCGGACGCACATTAAACTTTTGATAGGGTTGCCAACTGCGCTGGTTAAACAAAGGACTGGTCGCCGTTGCGGTACAACCGTCTGCACAATAGGCCCGGTCAAAGCCCAGGGCAAAGGCACTGGTAATAGACATACAGCCCACCCGATAGGGAGCCGCCCAGGTCAAGGCATAACCTTCAATTCCCTGGGGCAGTTTAGCTTCAATGGTCATTCTAAGCTTTTTAAATTCTTCGGGCGTGAGTACCGTTTTCCCCGGTGTGAAGCGGATGGTAATCAGATTTTGGGGCGGAATCCGACGACGACGTTGATAATAGGCCCCAATCTGCACGCTTAAGGCATCGGCATCATTGACAATCACCGCCAAATTTTGGGCCGTTAGTTGGGGCGATCGCGCTTGACTGAGCCAGGCACAACCCCCGATAGGCAGTAAGCATAAGCCAGCGACAGCGATTTTTAAGAGGGAATCGATCATCTCATTCGCGCAAAAAAGGTTAGACGATAAGGAGAATGGGTGAAGGTGAGTCTATTTTATCCCTGCTTTTCCGCATCCCGCCCCTCGACGATGGAAGAAAGGATAGAAGAAAGGCCCACCAAACTTGATCGCAGGCCAGTCACGCCCTAAACCGCCCTAGCAAACTTTCTTTCGTTAAAAATTGTCAAGATGTTAAAACTATCTTAAGATTGAACCAACCTAGACCCCTTTAAACTTAAGCAATAGACTAGGAGGACATTTATGGCTCTCGTACCTATGCGGCTGTTGTTAGACCACGCGGCCGAACATGATTATGGTATCCCTGCATTTAACGTTAATAATTTAGAGCAAATTACTGCCATCATGCAGGCCGCCAACGAAACGGATAGCCCCGTGATTTTACAGGCTTCTCGTGGTGCGCGTAGCTATGCGGGTGAAAATTTCCTCCGTCACTTGATTATTGCGGCGGCTGAAACCTATCCCCATCTCCCCATTGCTATGCACCAAGACCATGGTAATAGCCCGGCGACTTGCTATTCTGCGATCCGTAATGGTTTTACCAGTGTGATGATGGACGGTTCCTTAGAAGCCGATGCGAAAACCCCTGCCAGTTTTGACTACAACGTGAGTGTGACGGCTGAGGTGGTCAAAGTGGCCCATGCGGTTGGTGCCAGCGTGGAAGGGGAATTAGGCTGTTTAGGCTCCTTGGAAACCGGTGCCGGTGAAGCGGAAGATGGCCATGGTTTTGAAGGGACGCTTTCCCACGATCAGTTATTGACCGATCCCCAGGAAGCAGTGGAATTTGTGACTCGTACCCAGGTGGATGCCCTGGCAGTGGCGATCGGAACGAGCCATGGCGCTTACAAATTCACCAAAAAACCCACTGGGGATGTGTTAGCGATTAGCCGTATTGAAGAAATTCATGCCCTGTTGCCCAATACCCATTTGGTGATGCACGGTTCCTCTTCGGTTCCCCAGGAATGGATTGATATGATCAACCAGTACGGTGGTCAGATTCCTGAAACCTATGGGGTTCCGGTTGAAGAGATCCAAAAAGGAATTAAGAGCGGTGTGCGTAAGGTCAATATTGACACTGACAACCGTTTAGCGATTACGGCGGCGTTCCGGGAAGCGGCGGCTAAAGATCCCGCGAATTTTGACCCCCGCCATTTCCTCAAGCCTTCGATCAAGTACATGAAACAGGTTTGTGCGGAACGGTATCAACAATTCTGGACGGCGGGCAATGCCAGCAAAATCAAACAATTAACGTTAGATGATTATGCGGCGAAATATGCCAAAGGTGAGTTAGATGTCACGCCTAAGCAAAAAGTTATGGCTTAATGATGGCATTCTTCTAAGATTGCGAAGGCTCTAAACCTTTCAATATATTGATAAGTTCTGAAATTTCCCCTAGGTTTGTCTGGGGGATTTTTGTTGTTTATGATGCCCCAAAATCCTGTTGCTATTTCTTTCTCAAACAATGATTGACTCACGGCAAAGGCAATTACCTAAAAACATCAGACACATTGGCAAGACGATAGCCAATTCCATGCACTGTTTCAATCAAATCCTTTGATAAGCCTGCTTCTTTTAATTTTTGGCGTAAACTCCGCACATGAACCTTAACCGTATCCTCTTCAGGCGGACTTTCCAACTTCCAAATACTATCAATAATCATGCTCCGACTCAGAACCCGACGACCATTACGAAGCAATAATTCTAAAATGCTATATTCTTTGCGAGTTAAAGATAAAATTTCATTGTCATAACTGACTTCATAGGTACTTGGATTTAGCTTAATTGGCCCCCATGCCAAAATCGGTTGAGACGCGACACTTCCTCTACGCAATAAAGCCCGCACTCTTGCCAACAATTCGCCTAAATCTACCGGTTTAATCACATAATCATCGGCTCCTGCATCCAATCCGGTAATTTTATCGCTGACCGTATCCTTCGCCGTTATCATCAAAATTGGCATTAAATAACTCTGCGATCGCCATTTTTGACAGAGCGTAATCCCATCCAACTCTGGCAACATCACATCCAAAATGATGAGATCGTATTCTATGCGGCGGGTATAATCCCAAGCCAAGGAACCATCGGTGGCAATATCAACGGTGTAAAGCTGATCGCTTAATGCCTCTGAAAGGGTTTCTGCAAGGGGTAAATCATCCTCCACTAAAAGAATTCTCATAGCCTATCGCGCTTTGTCTTCATCAGTTTTAGCTTACCTGAAGGGGTGAACGTGGTTTTGTTAATTCATGTTGCGAAATGTAACAATTTCGAGGTATTACTTTAACTTTCCGATTTCTTTCCGATTTTCTCCCCCTTTTCTTCTATCTCACTGTGCTACTGTAGCTTATTTGATACGAGTTATACCAGTTTCTAACTAAGGATAACCCATTTTTAAGCTAAATTGCCAACTTTAATTTATGACACTGCCTTTACTTTCCTATTCTCCTACCAGTCAAAATCAACGGGTTATCAACTATGAAATTCCTGGGGATGAACATACTCGTATTTTTACGACGGAAGGAATGCCGTCTCCCACTGATCTGGATAATCTGATTCTGGCGGCCTATCGTCAGATTTTCAATGAACAACAAATGATTCAATATAATCGTCAGCTGGCCTTAGAATCCCAGTTAAAAAATCAACAGATTACCGTTCGAGATTTTATTCGAGGTTTAGTTCTTTCGGATAATTTCCGTCGTCGTAATTTTGAACCCAATAATAACTATCGTTTTGCACAAATGTGTATTCAGCGATTATTGGGCAGAGAAGCCTATAGTGAACAAGAGAAAATTGCTTGGTCAATTGTGATCGCAACCAAGGGATTACCAGGGTTTATTGATGCTCTTCTCAATAGTCAGGAATATCTCGAAAATTTTGGCTATGA
>JAYKIP010000417.1:0-2761 GCA_035286205.1 Merismopediaceae cyanobacterium | reverse complement strand
ATCGGCGGTTTGGTAAGACTAATTTAAACCTATCCGTTTTTTCCCTGGGAACCATGCGCTGTCTATCGTCGCCGGCCCAACTGGAAGCAACGGTACATCAAGCCTTAGCGTTAGGCATTAATCACCTTGAAACCGCGAGAGGCTACGGAAAAAGTGAAGTTTATCTGGGGCAAGTCTTAAGAAAAATTCCGCGAGCAAGTTTTTATATTACGACGAAAATTTGTCCCACTGATCATGCAGAAGCCATGGAGCGGGCGATTGATGAATCCCTCAGTCGTTTGCAACTCGATTATGTGGATAATTTAGCAATCCATGGCATTAATACCCCAGAACATTTTGAGCAAGTTACCCAAGCCTCTGGCTGTTTTTCAGCCATCCAAAAAGCTCATACTGAGGGAAAAATTAAACATATTGGCTTTTCCACCCATGGTTCCCTAGGATTAATCTTAGACTTATTAAAAACCGATTTATTTGACTTTATTAATCTACATTATTATTATTTTTGGCAACGGAATGCCCCGGCGATCGCCTTAGCGGCGGAAAAAGATTTAGGGATTTTTATTATTTCCCCTGGAGACAAGGGCGGCCAACTTTATACTCCCCCCGAACGGTTAAAAGCCCTCTGTCATCCCCTCACCCCCTTGGCGTTAACCTATCGCTTTTTGTTGAGTGATCCGCGTATTACCACCCTCAGTCTAGGCCCCGCCCACCCCGATGAACTGATGGAACCGTTACAGTCAGCCGATCAAGATTTTCCCCTTACTGCCCAAGAACAAGCCATTTTTGAACGTCTCGACCAGACCCAAACGGAAACTTTAGGAAGCGATCGCTGTCGTCAATGTTATCAATGTCTTCCCTGTCCTGAAAATATCGCCATTCCTGACATTTTGCGACTCCGTAATTTGGCGATCGCCTACGATATGGAAAAATTTGGTCAATACCGTTATCAAATGCTAGAAAATGCCGGGCATTGGTTTCCAGGTCGTCGGGGAGAACACTGTACAGATTGTGGTGATTGTTTGCCCCGTTGTCCTGAAAAACTGGATATTCCCCAACTTTTAAGGGATAGTCATCAGCGTTTTCAAGGCAATCCCCGTCGTCGTTTATGGGGTTAGAATGACCAAGTCATTGACTATGAAGCTTTTATTAAAAACTGGTTTTAACCTTCTTAATGTCTTACTGCTAGTTAGCACGAATATGGCGGTAATTCTTCAAGAGAAACCCTTACAAGCTCAGGGATTACTCGATTCATCCGTGTGTGATCTTCCCGCGTTATCTTTACCCTTAACTCCATCTGAGAAAAATTTAGCCTTCAAATCTGAAGCGACTCAAACCTCTCCGGATCAAGCTGTGAATTATCAATTATGGTGGCTCAAAGATCAACTAGAACAATTAGAAAAGGGTTTATTAGTCAGTTGGTTAGTTGATGCCCCCCATCAACGCTTAGATATTATTGTAGATCGTCAATTATGGTCACAGTTAAACTATTTACAACGGTATCGCTTTGTTTATCACTTAGGGAATGTTGCCAGAGAAAAACACTATAATTTGCGAATTTTTAACCAACAAAATAAATGTTTAGTCACGTATCACTGCCACTTTGAAAAATCTCCAATGACTTGTGCCATGACCTTTGAATCCCCTGTCGAAAGTCGTTTCCAAATCTATACACCCGCCCCTGGAGAATTTAACTTTGAACAAACGCCTTGATTTTCCACTCTCCTTGACCTTTTTTGTTACCCTAGTGATGAATTGAATTTTCCTCCGTTTATGACTAAGCTAACGAAGGCGATCGCCTTTACCGAAGACCCTCCCATCCCTTTTCCCGATCACACCCAACTACCAGACCGAAATGGAACGTTTGTGAAAAATTTTCAAGAACATCCCCAGGGAATTTTACTTACCGATACCATTACCCCCGTGCTGCAACAAATTCATCCTGATGGTTATTACTGTATTGGGCAAGATGCTGGGATTTATTGGAGAATAACCGATCCGCCTGAAAAAGGAGCCGAAGCCCCCGATTGGTTTTATGTGCCAAATGTCCCCCCGGATTTAGATGGTGTCGTGCGTCGTTCCTATGTCCTATGGCGAGAATCTATTCCCCCTTTAATCGTCATTGAATTTGTTTCAGGTAATGGTTCCGAAGAAAGGGATAAAACGCCCTGGCGTGGTAAATTTTGGATTTATGAAACGGTAATTCGTCCCGCTTTTTATGCTATTTACGAAGTGACTTTAGCGCGGGTTGAAGTTTATCATTTACAGGAAAATTGCTATCAGTTAGTGAAGGTAAATGAGCGCGGTCATTATCCCATTCCTGAACTGGGTTTAGAGTTGGGAATTTGGTGGGGAATCTACCAAAATTGTGAATTACCCTGGTTGCGCTGGTGGGATAGTTCTGGGAATTTATTGTTAACGGGTCACGAAAAAGCGGCTCAGGAACGGTTAGTGACTCAATCGCTGAATTTACAACTCCAGCAGGAAAAAGAGCGAACAGAAAAATTGGCGAATCGCCTACGAGAATTAGGGATTAATCCGGATGATTTATAAATCTTAGCTGAATTATCCCCTTAACCCTCCATCAATTATTCATAATTAACGATTCTCTACTCCCTATTCCCTAACCCCTATTTCCCCCATTTTAAATGCTCATTCCCCTAACCCGTGAAACCTTTGAACAAGTAATTCCCCTCATTGCTACCGGTGAGCAGTATAAATTTGTCTGGGGAAATGTCGAGAAATTTCTCAGTCGTTTATTAAT
>JAYKIP010000416.1:0-12561 GCA_035286205.1 Merismopediaceae cyanobacterium | reverse complement strand
CCCCATTTTAAATGCTCATTCCCCTAACCCGTGAAACCTTTGAACAAGTAATTCCCCTCATTGCTACCGGTGAGCAGTATAAATTTGTCTGGGGAAATGTCGAGAAATTTCTCAGTCGTTTATTAATTTCTCTGTTAATTGTCGTTAGTATTTGGTTAACGGGTTTAGTCTTTGGGAAAGGAGCCAATGGCATCCAGTTAATTTGCTATATTATTGGCGGTTTATATTGGTTTTGGTCGCCGATCTATGCGGCCAGTGTTCGCAATAATACTTATCGTCGTTTGCCCTATGCCGGGTTTTGGCGAGGTCGAGTCTTAGATGTGTATATTACAGAAGAATTAGTCCGTGAAGAGCAACGGGCCGATCGCTGGGGTCGTTTAGAAATTATTGAAAACCTAGAAAAACGCATCAATATTGAAGTCGGCGATCGCAGTGGTTTTCGGGCAACGATTCAAGCTCCCATTAAACGAATGTATAAACCCATTGCACGGGGTCAAATTGCCGAATTATTACTCTTATCCAAACAACCCGATTTAGAGCGCATTGACAAAATTAGCGATCTTTATATTCCCCAATACGATTTATGGGTGGGTGATTATCCCTACGTGCGGCGTGATATTTTTCAGGCGATCAGTGCTGATTTGGGAGAAGGGCGATCGCCATCGGCTCGTCGTTTAAACCGCAACAAGCGACGTTTTAGTTAAGTTTTGTAAACAAAAACCTGCCTTCGGCAAAAATTAACAAAATGTAATAAAAATTCCCCTAGGGGTTCTCAAACTTGCTGGATTCCCTCTGAATGGACGGTTTAATATTCGCTTTTGTCTATGGATTAAATTGAGCAAACCAAGAAAAATCCTGTTAAAAGCCTGATTTATCGTTGCCCTAGTATTTTCTACTCAAGCAGAAATCCAGCGTCATTTTGTATCCTGTCAAGATTTTTGTTTTTTGTTCTGAATTATAATAATTTAATATAACAAGTTTGATTTTTTAAGATTTTCAAGCAAAAAATAGGTTTTAAGGGATTAAAGCCGTTTAATGACAGAAATATTTTTAATAGCGACGGATTAGACCTCTATTTGAAAATTTAGCTGTTTGGCTTTATCTCAGTCTTGGCCAATAATGCAGATATTGAGATTGACTGAAAACCTGATAACAAAAGGAGAACGACCTTGACACTCACCCTCGCAGTTTACGGAAAAGGCGGCATCGGTAAATCCACCACAAGCTGCAACATCTCCACCGCCCTTGCCAAACGTGGCAAAAAAGTCTTACAAATCGGTTGCGATCCCAAGCACGACAGCACTTTCACCTTAACTGGTTTTCTGATTCCCACGATTATTGACACCTTGCAAGAAAAAGATTTCCACTACGAAGATATTTGGCCAGAGGATGTCATTTATAAAGGCTATGCAGGCGTAGATTGTGTGGAAGCCGGGGGGCCGCCTGCTGGAGCCGGTTGTGGGGGTTATGTAGTGGGTGAAACGGTGAAATTATTAAAGGAATTAAATGCGTTTGATGAGTATGATGTCATTTTATTTGATGTGTTAGGAGACGTAGTTTGTGGTGGTTTTGCGGCTCCTTTAAATTATGCGGACTATTGCCTAATTGTGACGGACAATGGTTTTGATGCGTTGTTTGCCGCGAATCGCATTGCGGCTTCTGTTCGGGAAAAAGCGCGAACCCATCCGTTACGGTTAGCGGGATTAATTGGCAATCGCACCTCTAAGCGGGATTTAATTGATAAATATGTAGAATCAGTTCCCATGCCGGTGTTAGAAATCCTGCCGTTAATTGAGGATATTCGGGTTTCACGGGTCAAGGGTAAAACCTTATTTGAAATGGCGGAAACTGATCCCTCTTTAACTTATGTTTGTGAGTATTATTTAAATATTGCGGATCAAATTTTAGCTCACCCAGAGGGGGTTGTACCGAAGGATGCTCAGGATCGGGAGTTATTTACATTATTGTCTGATTTTTATCTAAATACGGATAAACCTGTGGTTAAAACCGTTGAGGAGGAATTGGATTTAATGATGGTTTAGTTTACTTTTGTCCCTAACCTCATGTGGGATATTCTAGCCCCCTAAATCCCCCAATTCTGGGGGACTTTGAAGGCAAATAATGCTTTGAATAGATTATGTTGAAGGACTCTAATCGGATTCGTGGTACCACAAAAGAAATTGAAGAAGCGGCGCGGCTTTTACGACAACAGTTAACGCCTGCTGAAGCAAAATTGTGGGAAGCGTTACGGGGTCGTCAGCTTAAAGGTCTTAAATTTCGTTGTCAGCATCCAATAGGGAGGTTTATTGTTGATTTTTATTGTCCTAGTCTTAAATTAGTCATTGAAGTTGATGGCAATATTCACACTCAACGGCAAGATTATGATCAAGCTCGAAACAATAAATTTAACAATTTGGGTTATCGTGTTTTGAGATTTACTAATGACGAGGTAATCCATGATTTACCAAAAGTTCTTAATCAAATTATTCAAGCAGGACAACTCCGGTTCCCCCCAGAATTGGGGGGTTAGGGGGGCAAAATATGACAACCAAAACTGAAGTGCCTTGGTATATCACCAAAAGGGGTGAATTGCTTACTAAACAATTTTTATTTGAACTTGCCCCTGATGATTTAATTTATACGGGTGATCATCCTGAACCTCTCTTTAATTACATGGCTCTTTTTCTCAAGCCTGATGGAAGTCCTCTGACGATCGCCATTACGGTTAAGGCCACCGAGGAAGAAATTAAAGGGTTTTATCCGTTTAAGGTATCGGAGCTTGAAATGTTTAAAAAATCAAATATTCCTGTTTTAATGCTAGTAATAGATGTTAAGCGGAATCAGTATTTTTTAAATTGGGCTAATAATGTAATAATCAAGGAATCAGCTAACGCAGGGTCAGAAAAGTCTGTTTCTGTTTTATTGCGTCATGGGACACCAGAGGTTATTCAACAGTTAAAGCAGGAAATTATGCAAATTAAATAGATTTTGAATTTGGAAACACCCCCCTACAAAAACTCTTTTATTGATAAAACATTATGAGTAATTTTGAAACAATTAAAGCTATATTAAAAGATAAATGGCTCGACTATTATCAAGATAATCAATTGTGGATTTTGAAAATGAGTGGCTGGCAGTTTAATCGTCGTCCTAATTCTTCATTCATCTTGGGAGTTATTTCTGTTTTGTACCCTAAGATTATTAAATATTTAACTCTTATGATTGAAATAGACGAAAAAGGTAACAATATAGTTACAGAGTTGGGTTTGGAATTTGATCCAAGAGATGAAATAAAAAAACGAAATGATCAAATAGGATTTCAAGAATTTTTGACAAAAAACTTACCTAATGAATTGGCTGATTGTTTGACAGAAAAAGATTTTTTAGACGAAATTTTTAATTTAAAAGATAGGCTTAAAGACTTATGGCTTGATTACTTCCAATATCATCAGTCTTGGCTCATAAACCATGAGTGTTGGGTAAAATGTTCCTCATCTGAAGAGACACGCCCCATTGCTTATTTAATTTTGGGTGTCATGTCAGTTATCGAGCCACGATTAAGGGATTATCTTATCCCTTTGTATGGTTTGAACAGTTCAGGAGAAGAAATTGTTAAAGTTTTAAATTTAGATTTTTCCCCAGAAACTGAACTAGAAAAACGTGAAGAAGAACGAAAATCTGCTCAAGAAGCAACTTTAATGGAAACTTCTAGTATTACTGCTTTATTGGCTACAGATCCTGAATATCGGGCTGTCCATGAAGGCTTAGAGGAAATTCGCGCTCACATTAGACAACAGGAAAATTCCTCTTAAAATACTTTTTTAAGTCTTTCCTGAAAGTTTCGTAACAAGAGGCTTAAGCCCCTTGCCTATATGCTTTTTAAATGAATTAAGCCCCTACAAAATCAAACCTTTGGAGAACTCTTTATGACCGTTGCAATCGAAAACACCGCCCCTTCCGCTCTTAACTTTGACTGTGAAACCGGTAACTATCACACTTTCTGCCCGATTAGTTGTGTCGCTTGGCTCTACCAAAAAATTGAAGATAGTTTCTTTCTCGTAATCGGCACTAAAACCTGCGGTTATTTCCTCCAAAATGCCATGGGTGTGATGATCTTTGCGGAACCCCGTTATGCCATGGCTGAACTGGAAGAAGGAGATATTTCTGCTCAACTCAAAGATTATGAAGAACTGAAACGGCTCTGTCTGCAAATCAAACGCGATCGCAACCCTAGCGTCATTGTCTGGATCGGCACTTGCACGACCGAAATCATTAAAATGGACTTAGAGGGATTAGCTCCTAAATTAGAAGCAGAAATTGGGATTCCCATTGTCACCGCAAGGGCGAATGGTTTGGACTATGCTTTTACCCAGGGAGAAGATACTGTTTTAGCTTCCATGGTGCAAAAATGTCCCACCTCTCAACAAGTAAAAACTGAAAGTGAAACCGAAGAACGGAACGCTATTCATAAATTATTAAACTTTGGCCGTAAAAAAGAAGAAATCAAACAGGAAGAGGCATTTGTTAACCATCCGCCTTTAGTTTTATTTGGTTCCTTACCCGATCCCGTTGTCACCAATTTAACCTTAGAACTGAAAAAACAAGGCATTAAAGTCTCTGGTTGGCTCCCCGCAAAACGCTATACCGAATTACCGGTCATTGATGAAGGTTATTATGTGGCAGGCGTTAATCCCTTTTTAAGTCGTACTGCAACTACTCTAATGCGTCGGCGGAAATGTAAATTGATTGGCGCACCGTTTCCCATTGGCCCCGATGGAACCCGTGCCTGGATTGAAAAAATTTGCTCCGTGTTTGGCATTGAACCGCAAGGATTGGCGGAACGGGAAGCTCAAATTTGGCAAAGTTTAGAGGACTATATTCAACTGATTCGCGGTAAATCGGTCTTCTTTATGGGGGATAATTTGTTAGAAGTTTCCCTTGCTCGTTTCTTGATTCGTTGCGGTATGACCTGTCCAGAAATTGGCATTCCCTACATGGATAAACGCTATCAAGCGGCAGAGTTAGCCCTCCTCGAAAAAACCTGTCAGGAAATGGGGGTTCCCTTACCCAATATTGTGGAAAAACCCGACAACTATAATCAAATTCAACGCATTTATGAATTACAACCGGATTTAGTGATCACCGGTATGGCCCATGCTAATCCCTTAGAAGCACGGGGGATTAATACCAAATGGTCGGTAGAATTTACCTTTGCCCAAATCCATGGCTTTACCAATGCCCGCGATATTTTAGAGTTAGCAACTCGTCCCCTGCGCCGCAATAATAATCTGAAGGAATTGGGCTGGGAAAAATTAGTTAAAGAAGAAGCTCACGTTTAATTCGAGTTGTCTTATCTTAACGTTTAAACCTATTTTTCTGAAGGACTTGAATTATTTTCAGTCCTTTTTTTGACTCTATTAAATTGTTCCTTCTGGTGTATAGAATCCCTTATCTGTACACACACCGGATAGGGGAATATCCCAGGGGTCAATGGGAATTTCTGCTAAATAAGCGGACTCAAAAATAATGCCAATACGTGGAATTTCGTACCATAACGGCTCGGCAAATAAGCGGTCGTAATATCCCCCTCCGTAACCTAACCGATAACCCTGGCGATCGCAGGCAACGGCTGGCACTAGGATTAACTCTATCTGTTGCGGTGAGATTAAGGGACAGTCGGGATGGGGTTCCTGAATTCCATAGGCTCCCGTTTGGAGGGGATCGCCAAGTTGCCATAGATGCCACACCAGGGTTTGTTCCACACAGCGAGAAAAGCCCCAGGATTTATCAAAAGAAAGTAAAGAACTGAGGTCAGGTTCCTGGCGAATACTAAAGTAACTTAAGATCGTTTTTGAGCTTTGAAATAGGGAGGTTTGAGTTAAATTTTCACATAATTGTTGACTGTTAGATTGCCATTGTTCTAAGGATAAGGACTGACGCTGTTTCAGATAATAACGACGGAGGGTTTTCTTATCCATACTTTTATAGGGTCTTAAACAGTCCCATCAATTTACGTTTCGATTGATGCAAACTTTTGAGACTGCTAAAATAGGTTTGCCACACCGTAGATTGACCCGCCGCCAGATAGGCTTTTTTGACATAGCTTAACCATTGAATGGCTTCATCGTACTTACTGGCCTTGCCCGCGTTCATAATGGATTCTGCCGGGGGTCGAGCTTTATCAATCACCCATTGAGGATTGTGATTCACGACGGCTTCCATTACTTTCATCAGTGTTTCCTGGTTATAGCTTGATAAATGATTGGCTTCGGCGATCGCCGCATCGAGCCGGGCTTCGTGTAGGAAAATATTAATTTTTTCTTCTCGATTGATCCAATGGTCTTGTTCCTGAAGACTATTTAATAAATCCTCTTTTAGAAATTCCCAATCGTCGCCAGCACAATCTTGGATTTTAAAATATTCTGATAACTTAGGCTTACTCTGAAAGCGTTTTAAACGACTAATGAGAATTAAATCGGGATCGTTCACTTCTTTGGCTAATTCCAGTAACCAAGTCGCCAAATCATAGGTCTGACTGGGCCTATCGGAGCGGGAAAAGCCGGACTGAGCCACTTGAATCGCTTCCGCTGTTGCGCCCTGATCCTGAAGAGCTTTGGAGAGAGCCAGAGCTTGGTCTGAGGTGGTTAAAAGTGCCTGGGCTTCTTGCAGGGCCGTTTCGATCCGATCGAGCCACACCAATTTTCCTAAATATTCAGTGACTAAACCTTCGGCTTTTGCTAATAATAAATACTCCTCATAACGTTTTTGACTATCTAAAACTTCCAAGCGAATTTTCGCCAGTTTATCAGCACCATCGGGACGACCCAATGGCCAAAGTTCTACGGTTTCATCTCCACCGAAAAGAAGGACTAGGGGCGGATAATCCCAGCCTTGTTGGAGCGCCATTAAACTGGTTTTTAAGCTCATACCCTGGTCATCCCAGCCCGCTAGATCCTCTTGTAATTTAGATTTTTCTTGGCTAGACAGGGGAGCCATTAAGACTAATTGCGTCCAATACGAATCAATCTCAGGACTCAAATTTCTGAGTTCATAACCGTAGTCTTCGATTTTATGCCAATTAGAAAGAATACCCTCGGTAATGACGGTTAAAACGGCGATCGCATTAACATAGTCCTTTTGGCCAATCAGGTCTTCAACTTCGCCGAATAATTCCCTAAGATCGTCGTAAACCTCTGTTCCTTCATCATCGTACCACTCTTCATATTCATAATCCCGTGAAAATCCAGAGAAAATAGTTTTGACCTGACTTTTATAATAGTTGGTATTGACGGTCACTTGGGACGCAGGGGACGACTTTGCATCAACCGTTTGTGTCGCATAAATCTGGTAATTTTTGTGGAGATATTTTTCGATGGTTGTAGTCAGTTGAGGTTTTTCTTGGACTAAATGGGCTAAAACTTCCTTTAATTGTTTCGCATCTAATTGCGCTAATAAATCCGTGAGGGGTAAACGTTGTTCGAGATCTTCATTGTGATCCAAATAGGTTAATAAAGTCGCCACAATATGTTTACACCACCCCCCATAATCATAGGGACAATTACAGTCTGCTTCCTCAACGGATTTGTCACCAAGGGCAATCTGCACAAAATAAGGTTCATAGTCACTACCATTGACCAGGGCTTCTAAGGATTGTCCCCGTTGAATTAACTGTCGGACGGCTCCCCCCTGGTAATAATCTTCGCCCCGTGTCCAGGAAGATTCCGTTGCTTCTTTTCTGAGATCGGCCAGCTTGAGCTTTATCTTTTCCATTACATTTTCCCCAGAGACGAAACGATGCCATCTATTCTATAACGCTCCTTTCCTTTTCTTCCCTAGGTGAACGGTGGGATCGGTTAGCCGGGGTCGTTTTGCTTGAAAATCCTTGATCAGAGACTGTAAAAGCGGTTTATAGTAGCCATAGGGGAGAACGTTATTTGGCGGCTCCTGTGTCGTTGCTCACTTCACACTCTCAGAAAAAACCATCATGTTTCATGCGATTTTAGTGGCCCTAGATTGTGCGGTAGATTGCGAACCCGTGATCCGAGCGTTACAGACCCTACGTTATGCCCCTGAAACCGCCATTTATTTGAGTTATGTTTTGCCACCGGAGGATTCTGCCGGTCTTGATCCTCAACGTCCCCATCGGTTTGTCAGCGATCGCCTGCAACAGGTGGAAAATCAACTAAAGGTTTATCAAGAGCAATTGCCGGGCAGTCGGATAGAAATTGTCACGGGAGATCCCGCCGAAGAAATTTTGCGTTTAGCGAATATCTATCACATTGAGTTAATTATTTTAGGCACTAGGGGCTTAAAAGGGGTAGAACGGGTGATTAGTGGCTCTGTGAGTAGTCAGGTGGTAGCAGAAGCGGCCTGTTCGGTGTTGGTGGTTCATCCCAGTTAATCTAGGGAGATTTGATCGGTTGGGGGGAGACCAAACGCAGTTGACTACCGGTTTGATTGGTGCGGTATGTCCAGGTTTTGTTACCCTGCCCCAAGATAACTTGCCACCCCGGAACGAGGGCTTGGGTACACAGTTCATCGGGTTTCCCTAACCCTAGGCAACCATTGGGCCAGGTCTGGGCCTGGGTCTGTTGCACGCGGATCTGTTGGGCCGGGATTTTTAGCCGCCGACTTAAATCCTGCATCGTTGCCTGGATCACGCTGGACGGAGCTTGGGGAGACATTTTAGGCGGTAGGGTCTGGGCTAGAACCGGGAAACTCGGTAAACCGGCCAACATCATTCCACCTAGAAACGTGAGGAACTGTCGTTTGCGGATACTGGGGGGATTACGGTGAATCTCCAAAACCGTTAAACGGGATATTGTCTCCGGCCTGTAATTTTCCTTAAGTAAAGATTTAAGAATGAACCTTTGCAAAATGCTTAAAGATCGAGTAATGATTCTATGATGGAAAGTGGGCATACTAAGGCGGTAGAAATGAACATTAGGAGTGTGGCTTATGGTTGTCTTAACTCGTTTTTCTTCCCCGATTTTAGCGGAGACCTCGGCCTCTTCTTCTCGTCCAGCTTCGTTGGATGCCCCTTCCCCTTTGCTCCTGGGTAGTGTAGGACTCAGTGCCTTCTTACTGCTCTGCTGTCTCTGGCAACAATGGCGACTCCTGCAACAACGTCGGGCGATCGCCACGCTCCAGAGGGTCAACCAATCCCTAGAAGCAGAAAAGCAGTCTATTGAACATCAGTACGAGCAAGAGCAAAATCGGACGGATTTAAAGGATGCCTATAACCTGAGCCTAGACTATCTGCGGATGAGAATGGATGAAGAGGTGTTTCATTATAACGTGATGAATCAAATCCGTAACAGTATCAGTGAAATGATCGCGGTCTCTCTCCGGGCGGAAACCCCAGAGGAAGGTAATTTATACCTAGCTCAAACGCTGAATATTACCTACGATTTTGAAACCTACGAAGGCGAATGGCGACCGGCGGTGTTGTTTCGCTTGAAGGTGCGTCTTTCCCAGTTTCCCCTGCAATCCACCTCTAGCACGATTAATCAACTCCTAGAATGTATCAAGGTTTTTGTTTCCCACAGTACCCAACAGCCCAGTTGGCAAGCGGATCTGCAAGGTTGTGCGATTAATATTTCCTGGGATGAGTCCCAAAAACCCATTCCCCTCCTCTGCCTCGAGCAAGGGGAGTTAAAGTCCCTGACCCAGAGCCGCCGATTGATGATCCGTAATACTCCTAAGGTGTTGGCTTAAAGTCTTTGCTCCTGGACTGGTTCTGCGGTCAAACCGGGGCAAGATAGAGACGGGTCAACGGTTATAATAAAACCTACCTTTTGGATAGTATTTTAAGTACATTTTATGAAAACTTCTCCCCTGGGGGTGGCCGTCATTGGGACAGGGTTTGGCCAAGCCGTGCATATTCCGGGTTTTCAGCATCATCCCCTTACCCAGGTGGTGGCGGTTTATCATCCTAATTTAGAGAAGGCCCAGGCGATCGCCGCGCAACATCATATTCCCCACGCCGATCATCAGTTAGACACTCTTTTCAACTTACCCGAAGTCCAAATTGTCAGTATTGCGACCCCGCCTTTTCTGCACTACACCATGGCGAAAGAAGCTCTAAGGGCCGGCAAGCATTTGTTATTAGAAAAACCGATGACCTTACAAGTCTCGGAAGTCCGAGAACTCTATCAGTTAGCCCAAGCCCAGCAGTTAACGGCGATCGCCGATTTTGAATTTCGCATGGTTCCCGCCTGGCAACACCTCAAACACTGTTTAGACCAGGATTATGTCGGCAAAATTCGTCTGATCAAAATTGATTGGTTAGTGCCTAGTCGTGCCAACCCCACAAGACCCTGGAATTGGTATGCCCAAGCGGAAAAAGGGGGTGGGGCCCTAGGGGCGATCGGTTCCCATGCCTTTGACTATATCGCCTGGTTATTTGGCCCGATCAAACGCCTTTGTGCCCACCTCAATTGTGCCATTACTAGCCGTCCCGATCCCCTCGACCACCAGCAACCCAAACCCGTCACCGCCGATGACACAGCCCTCATTTTGGCCGAATTAGCCGATGGAACTCCCTGTCACCTGGCCTTAAGTTCTGTCACCTATAGCGGTCGGGGTCATTGGTTAGAAATCTACGGCGAAAAAGGAACCTTAGTGTTAGGAAGCGATAATCTCAAGGATTATGTGCATGGTTTTCATCTCAAATACGCCTCGGAAGGTAAACCCTTTGTGGAACTCGAAATTCCGAAAACCCTAGCCTTCCCCGAAGTTTTTACCGATGGTCGTTTAGCTCCCTTTATCCGAATTGTTGACCAGTTAGTGACCAGTATTCACCGGGGAGAAATGGGCTGTCCTTCCCTAAAAGAAGGGGTTTATTCCCAATTACTAATGGATTTAGCTCAACAATCCCACCGTTTACAAAGTTGGGTCAATGTACCGTCCCCATTCCTTTAAATTGCTTTCATTCAATTGATCAATAATTCAGTTAAACATCCGTTATTGTTTATCACCTCGCCATAAAAAAACGTGAGGGCCAATTCCCCCACGATCTTCTAAGGTTAGCAACCATGGATTTAAACTGTCGCCGGTACCTTGGTCTCGGTCGTTAAATGCTCATAGACCTCCCGCATTTTTAAACCCACTAACACCTGGAAGAGACCCGTGCCATTTTCCGAGCCGGGATACTCCTTATGTTTGAGTAATAACTCGGTCATTTCCCCGTAGTATTTCGTTCCCGTTTTGCTGAGGTGGCTTTCGATATAGATCATTTCTTCCAAATTATCGAATTTGCCATCTACCTCTAGCATGGAAACTTCATTGCCCATAAAATTATCGGGGCCGTAATACATTTTAATGCCGGGATAACTACAGGTTAATTTCCGTCCACAGGGTCGCCAATCAATCGTCGAACCTTCATCAAAGAGATAGGCCGGCTCAAAGAATTTCACGCCTTCTTTTTGCACCAAACGAACCCGTAATAATTTGCCTTCCTTGTCGTCCATGAGTTGGGTCGGTAACACCTGAATGACCACATCCGCATACTGTTTTTGAGGTTCAATGTAGGCGGTAAAATCCGGTTTACGGGCATTAATAGACGCAATGACATCCTCGTAGGTGTGGCCCCGTTCTGCCATATCCCGTTGGATTTTCCAATTAATTTTGACTTCATCGCTAATGTCCAGATACACGCTAAAGTCTAATAACTCCCGTACCCTGGCATCGTAGAGCGGATGTAAGCCTTCAATGACCACGACCTTATTGGGTTCAATTTTTTCCGGCGGATCGATCATCCCCGTCTCATGGTTATAGATGGGCTTCATGATCGCTTGACCACTTTTGAGCGTTTTAATTTGCTCATACATCAGGTCAAAGTTATTGGCTTGAGGATTGAGAGCGGTTACCCCGGCCTGTTTTCTACCTTGGCGGTCTAGGCTATGGTAGTCATCCAAACAGATAACCGTCATAAACTCTTCGCCAAATAAATCTGTTAAGCGGCGTAAAAAAGTTGATTTACCGCAACCGGAATCTCCGGCAACACCGATAAAAACCACGCGGTCTGGCTGAGTGGTCATAGCTTCCCTCTAAAAACTGATTGTTAACCTGAGTTTCCCTTGAATAAAAAGCTCTCCTGACTGAGGAGGTCTTTCCCGGAGCCGAATGGGCCCAAGGTTTCCGATTTTATATCCAGTCTTAACCCTAGATACTGAGGTCTGATTTTATCAGAATAGGGTAGCCTCTTCACCACAGACCTCGGAATTTCTTCTGCCTTGACGGCCCCCGGAACGCCTCTCCCAGAAACCCCTTCTCGGAGGTTCAACGGCGATCGCCTAGCAATGGTAGTCTATAGGGATACTGCTATTGTGAAATTTTAATTTGAGTAGGAAAAGCATAGAGAATGTATAGCACCGATGCCGCTAATCGCCTCTTTGTCTATGAAGTGGCGGGCCTAAACCAAAGTTCCTTAACCGATGGGTTAGATTATCAGATTCGCCGGAGTGGCAGTGTTTTCTTAACCGTTCCCCTCAAACGGATGAATGAGGAAATGCGTCGTATTACTCGTCTGGGGGGACAAATCCTGAGCATTAAACCCCT
>JAYKIP010000415.1:0-4965 GCA_035286205.1 Merismopediaceae cyanobacterium | reverse complement strand
TTTTTTATACAATTTCACCATATTTGGTTCTAAAACGGATTACTGCGTCTAAATTGTCTGTGCCGCGATCGAGTCATGTAACGTTGAAAATATACTTATTTTGTTAATCGTAAGATTTGTAGCTGAAGAAATCCTGATGTTGCAGTTTCTCTACTTAATAAGATAGAATTTACTGTTTGTAGTTTCTTGTTCGGTTGAAATGCATGAAAGTTCGAGCTTCAGTTAAGAAGATGTGTGAGAAGTGCCGTGTAATTCGCCGTCACGGCAAGGTTATGGTGATCTGCGACAACCCGAAACATAAGCAGCGTCAAGGGTGATTGCAATTTATTTATTTGCTCTAATATATTTGCTCTTAAATTGTATTGTGTTCGATTGGCTTGTGACTAGAGACTTAGAGAGGACATAAGTGTGGCACGGATAGCAGGAGTTGATCTTCCACGAGATAAGCGTGTTGAGATTGGCTTGACTTATATATACGGGATTGGCTTGACGCGTTCTAAGGAAGTTTTGCAAAAGACTGGCATCAACCCGGACACCCGGATCAAGGATCTGAGTGATGCGGAAGTTGCTCTACTTCGTGAGACGGTTGAAAACGACTATCAGATTGAAGGGGACTTGCGTCGATGGGATTCGCTTAATATTAAGCGCCTCATGGACATCGGCACCTATCGAGGGCGTCGCCATAGGATGGGTTTGCCTGTGAGGGGGCAACGCACTCGTACAAATGCGCGTACTCGTCGTGGAGCCCGTCGGACTGTTGCTGGTAAGAAGAAAGCTGCTAAGAAGTAGTCAGAAACAGCTTGGAGTTTCCTTTCGCGCAGCAAGAGCTACAACGATGTGGCGCAATCTTTCTTGTGATCCGCAATTTGTATTTCTACGAGCCCTGATTTCCTGTATTTGTTACCTCTATTCTTTGTAAGAGATTATTTATGGCTAGACCTACGAAAAAAACGGGTTCTAAGCGGCAAAAGCGTAATGTGCCCAATGGCGTTGCTCACATTCAATCTACCTTCAATAACACGATTGTAACCATCTCCGATACACGAGGAGATGTCATTTCCTGGGCTTCCGCAGGCTCCAGTGGTTTTAAAGGCGCGAAAAAAGGTACGCCCTTTGCCGCCCAAACCGCCGCTGATAATGCCGCCCGCCGGGCAATGGAACAAGGCATGAGACAACTCGAAGTCCTGGTCAGTGGGCCAGGGGCTGGTCGAGAAACCGCTATCCGTGCTCTCCAGGGAGCCGGGCTAGAAATTACCGTGATTCGGGATGTGACCCCAATTCCCCATAACGGTTGTCGTCCTCCCAAACGGCGACGGGTGTAAGACGAGGATAACGAACCACGCTTTGGGAGAGATGCTGGCCCCAAAGAATGGAAAAACGGTATTAGCACCCACGATCAGTTAAGGCTTAGGAAGGAATGTGCAGGGAGGTCACGGCTGTGGCGCAATTTCAGATTGAATGTGTGGAATCCACCACCAAAAAAAATCAAAGTCAATATAACCGCTTTGTCTTAGAACCCTTAGAACGGGGGCAGGGCCAAACTGTAGGAAATTCCCTGCGGCGGGTTTTGCTCTCTAATTTGCCTGGGGCGGCGGTCACGGCCATTCGCATTGCTGGGGTCAGTCACGAATTTGCGACGATTCCAGGGGTTCGGGAAGATGTGATGGAGATCATGCTCAATATGAAGGAGATGGTTCTCAAAAGCTATACTGACCAACCCCAGATCGGTCGCTTGATGGTGACTGGGCCAGCGACGGTGACGGCCGCTCATTTTGAGATGCCTTCTGAGGTAGAGGTGGTTGACCCCAATCAGTACGTTGCCACCCTAGCGGAGGGCGCGAAACTGGAGATGGAATTTCGGGTAGAACGAGGCATCGGCTATCGAGCCATTGACCGGAGTAAAGATGATGGGTCTTCCTTAGATTTTCTCCAGATTGATTCCGTGTTTACCCCGGTAAGCCGGGTGAATTATGCGGTGGAGGATGTGCGGGCGGAAGACGCAGGTCTGAAGGATCGTCTGGTTTTGGAAATCTGGACGAATGGCAGTATTCATCCTCGCGAAGCCCTATCTGAAGCGTCGGAACTGTTGGCGAATTTGTTCATTCCATTGAAGGATTTGAATGATTTGGAAGCCAGTCAGAGCGAGTATCAGGATGAGGCGAACCCGGAAAGTCAAATTCCCATTGAGGAGTTACAACTTTCGGTGCGGGCCTATAACTGTCTCAAACGTGCCCAGATTAATACGGTGGCGGATCTCTTGGATTATAGCCAGGAAGATTTGCTAGAGATTAAGAATTTTGGCGCGAAGTCGGCGGAAGAGGTGATCGAGGCTCTGCAAAAGCGGTTAGGGATTACCTTACCCTTTGAAAAGGCGAAGCCTTAAGGTTGGAGGTGTCTTGGACAATCATCGGTTCAAGATGCTTTTTTATTGTTTAGTTATTCTAAGGAGATACCTATGCGACACGGTTGCCGCGTCCCCCAGTTGGGTAAACCTGCTGATCAACGGAAAGCTCTCCTGCGATCGCTGGCGACGGAATTGCTCCGTCATGGACAAATTAAAACCACTAAGGCTAGAGCGAAGGCCCTCAGAGCCGAGGTGGATCATATTATTACCCTGGCCAAGGATGGCTCTTTAGCCGCTAGACGACAGGCATTGGGCTATATTTACGATAAACAAATCGTACACGCTGTTTTTGCGACTGCGCCGGAACGCTATAAGGGACGCAATGGGGGTTATACCCGTGTGGTGCGTACTCTGCGTCGTCGGGGCGATAATGCCGAAATGGCGATCATTGAGTTGGTCTAGGGGGAATGCCAGAACCGATCGCTGTTTCGACCCCTGTTCCCCAACGGGTGGCTTTGGTCATTCAATACGTGGGAACCCATTTTCACGGATGGCAACGGCAAGCGGTACATCGTTCCGTTCAGGCAGAGATTGAAGACGCGATCGCGGAGGTGGTTGGTCATCGGGTGGTCTTACACGGAGCGGGAAGAACGGATGCGGGGGTTCATGCGGCGGCCCAGGTGGCCCATTTTGAACTGACCCAGACCGTGATCCCGGCGGAAAAGTGGGCGGCGGTGTTAAATAATCGTTTACCAGACGATGTTTATATCCGAGGTTCAGCGTTAGTGGCTCCGACTTGGCACGCTCGTTTTTCGGCCCTGTGGCGACGGTATCGCTATACGGTTTATACTGGACAATGGCCCAATTTATTTGTGCAACCCTTTAGTTGGCACTATTATCACGCGCCCCTAGATGAGACGTTGATGCAGGAGGCTTTGTTACCCCTGAAAGGTCGGCACCATTTAGCGGCATTTCATCGAGCGGGTTCCCGTCGTTCCCATTCCTGGGTAGAGGTACAGGCGGTGGAGTGTTACCGCCAAGGGCCACTGCTCTATCTGGAAATCCAGGCCAATGGTTTTCTCTATGGGATGGTGCGGCTTTTGGTGGGGATGTTGGTTGAGGTCGGGAGTGGTCGGCGATCGCTGGCTAACTTTACGGATATTTGGGTCAATCAACAACGGGAATTAGTCAAGTACGCGGCCCCGCCCCAAGGACTGTGTTTATTGCGTGTCGGTTATCCGGATTTCCCCTTACCGGCCTCTCTCTGGTTTGACAGCCAACCCTTGTTTACCTTTCAGTAAGCTCCTGATCCGAATGGCATGACCCGGATGGGGAACCCCTCTGAAAAATTTATTTTTACGAAAACTTCCATGAACAAAACGATTCTGCCAACGAGCGAAGATCTCAACCCGAAGTGGTATGTGATTGATGCCGCCGATCAACGGTTAGGCCGTCTAGCCACTGAGATTGCCATGATTTTACGGGGCAAAAATAAGCCCACCTTTACGCCCCATATGGATACGGGGGATTTTGTCATTGTCATTAATGCTGAAAAAGTAGATGTGACGGGGAAAAAACGGGAGCAAAAAGTCTATCGTCGCCATTCCGGTCGTCCTGGGGGCATGAAAGAAGAGAGTTTTGCGAAATTACAGGTGCGTATTCCTGAGCGGATTGTGGAACACGCAGTGAAAGGGATGTTGCCGAAAAATTCCCTCGGTCGCAAGCTGTTTACCAAGCTCAAAGTTTACGCCGGTCCGGAGCATCCCCATCAAGCTCAACAACCTGAAGTTCTCTCTGTTAACACCATTCCTGCTACTAACTAACTATGTCTGATTCTCAAACCAAAGCGGTGTATTGGGGCACGGGTCGTCGTAAAGCGGCGATCGCCAGAGTCCGTCTTATCCCCGGTCAAGGTGAAATTACCGTTAACGGTCGTCCCGGTGACATTTACTTTAACCAAGTCGCCAACTATCTGCAAAGTATTAAGGCTCCCTTAGAAACCCTGGGACTAGAAAATGAATACAACATTTTAGTCAACGCCAGTGGGGGGGGCTTAACCGGTCAAGCTGATGCCGTGAAATTAGGGGTTGCCCGCGCCCTTTGCCAGTTATCCCCCGAAAATCGTCAACCGTTGAAAGCGGAAGGCTATTTAACCCGTGATCCCCGCGCCAAAGAACGGAAAAAATACGGTTTACACAAAGCCCGGAAAGCTCCCCAATACTCGAAACGTTAGGGAAAGATTGGCTGGGTTCAGCGTGATTCTGACAGGAACCATCAACATTGGGAGTATTGAGCCTCTCGCCCTACTCCCCTCGGTTGGTTATTGATTAAAGATTTAAAGATTTATTATTAGGAGGTATTAGCCATGGCGAAAGCTGAAATTCATCCCACCTGGTATCCTGAAGCCAAAGTGATTTGTAACGGGGAAGTGGTGTTAACCGTCGGTTCAACTCAACCCGAAATCCATGTGGAAATTTGGTCGGGAAATCATCCCTTTTATACGGGGACTCAGAAAATTATTGATACGGAAGGCCGTGTGGATCGCTTTATGCGGAAATATAGCCAATTGGGTAAAAGCAAAAAAGCTGACGCGAAAAAATAGGCTGATGAATTTACCGAGT
>JAYKIP010000414.1:0-2808 GCA_035286205.1 Merismopediaceae cyanobacterium | reverse complement strand
CTTACAACGTCTTAAAGTTATTAATCGAGAACAAACGGCTCGCTTGACTTCTCTTGTAGAAACTCAATCCTAGGGTAGTCTTCTTGATGAGGTAGGGTTGTTCCTGTCGTGAAGTCAATTCATCAATTTCACGCCTCCATCTTTTGGTCAATGGTGTTGACTACTTTTCCACTAATTGAATTAATCGCTGTTTTAAGGTTTCTAAGCCAAAGCCCTGTCTTGCTGAAATAAATACGGCTTGAGGGTAAAGGGTTTTCGCCATAGCGAAGGCTTCACTGCTCACTTGATCAATTTTATTAAAAGCCATTAACATGGGGCCGGTTTGTATAGGCATTTCCTCAAGAATGGTTCCGACAGATGCTAACTGACGTTGCCAGGCGGGATGGGATAAATCTACCACCTGTAACAGGGCATCGGCTTCTGTGACTTCTTCTAGGGTTGCTCGAAAGGCATCTACTAGGGAAGGGGGTAATTCGTGAATAAAACCGACGGTATCAGTTAATAATAGTTTGCGATTTTCCTGGGCTTGGGGGTCAATAATCGTTAATTTACGGGTTGTGGGATCAAGCGTAGCAAAAAGTTGATCGGCCGTGTAAACTTGGGCAGAGGTTAAAGCATTAATTAAGGTAGATTTTCCCGCATTGGTATAACCGACGATCGCCACGCTGGGAATGGCCTGTTTTTGCCGTTGTTGACGGAGCCGGGAGCGATGGGATTGTAATTGATTGACTTCCTGTTGGAGCTTGGTAATGCGGCGTTGAATGGCCCGTCGTTCGGTTTCTAACTTGGTTTCCCCTGGCCCCCTGGTACCAATACCGCCCCCTAACCGAGACATGGCTTGACCCCGACCGGTTAACCGGGGCATTAAATATTCTAATTGGGCTAATTCCACTTGCAATTTACCGGCTTGGGACTGGGCCCGTTGGGCAAAAATATCTAAAATAATTTCCGTGCGGTCAATAATTCTGACCCCGATTTGTCGTTCTAAATTACGAATTTGAGAAGCAGATAAATCCCGGTCAAAGGCCACTAAGTTGGCCCCTAAAGTTTGCACTTTTAAGGCAATTTCTTCTACTTTACCGGTGCCAATCACGGTTTGAGGATGGGCCTGCGATCGCTTTTGTCGAACAATTTCTAGGACTTGACCGCCGGCAGTATCCAACAAACGGACTAATTCCGCGAGACCTTCTTCAAAAAGGTGATCCGAAACTTGACCGGTTTGCAAACCGACTAATAACACACGATCCTGATCCGCTTCGACCTGACGCGCAATAAATTCCCGGCGAAATTCGGCTTCTAGGTTTTCAACAAATTCAATAAAATCCTCTTGGCTGATTTCCTCTAAACTGAGGGGAGGGGACACTTGCCAATAGGAAACGGTTTCGGTTGGGCCTTCCGGTTGGGGTAACAGGTTCGCTAAATAGACACTTTCGATGTAGCCCGTTGCACCTCCCCCACGACGCTCAAAGCCGCCGCCGCTCAACGTTAGCACCACTAAGGCATCTAAGCGTTGTAAGACCATGGCCGTTAGGCTGGCTTCCTTGGGCGGTTCCCCTTTGAAGCTGGTGGTTAAACACCGAATGCCGGAGAGTCGTTCTTCTCCGTAGCGAGGCAATTCTAGGGGGGGGATCTGGGTTTGACGTGGCGTTCCGACCCCGACCCGGATCACTTGACCCCGACGATTTAGATAAACGGAAAGGGGTTCCTGAATTTCCGTACTAATTGCTCCTAGACGTTGGGCAAATTCGCTGGTGGTGAGGCGATCGCCGGGTAAGCGTTGATGATAAAGGCGTTGTAACTGCTTAACTTGACTGGCTTTGAGTCCCTGTAAGTTACCAAAAATCGTATCTATAAGCTTTGTCTCCCAGAATGAGCGAATGAGGATGGGTTAATTTTCTATGGTAGCCAATGGGAGGCTTTACCGTTGCTACCGGTATCAAAAAAAGACCGTTAAGTTTTGCTGACGGGTAAACTCTCGGTATCCGACCCCACCTAAACTAGAAGAAGATATTCCTGGTGAATCAAGGAGCCAAGTGTGAAGGTTTTAGTGGTTGGTAATGGAGGTCGTGAACACGCGATCGCCTGGAAATTGGTGCAGTCTCCCCTAGTGAGTCATTGTTATTGTGTGCCGGGGAATGGCGGAACGGCGGGGTTAGCCAAAACGGAAAATCTGGCCCTGAGTCCCGACGATTTTGCCGGTATTAGCCAATTTTGCCAAGAAAATCAGGTGGATTTGGTGGTGGTGGGCCCTGAACTGCCCCTTTCTTTGGGCATTACCGACTACCTCCAGACGCAAAATATTACTGTGTTTGGCCCGACCCAGGCGGGAGCAATGATCGAAGCGAGTAAGTCCTGGGCAAAGAATTTGATGGAAAAGGCAGGAGTTCCAACGGCGCAGGGGGCAACCTTTACGAATTGTCAGGCGGCCTTGGACTATCTGAGTCAGCAAACGGCTCCCATTGTGGTCAAAGCCGATGGGTTGGCGGCGGGCAAAGGGGTGATTATTGCCGAAAGTTTAGAGGACGCAAAGCAGGCGATCGCCGAATTATTTAATCAGGGTTTTACCAAAGTGGTGATCGAAGAATTTTTGCTGGGGGAAGAGGTCTCGGTTTTGGCTCTCTGTGATGGGTTAACGGTGCGTCCTTTATTACCGGCCCAGGATCATAAACGCATTGGGGAAGGGGATACCGGGCAAAATACCGGTGGGATGGGGGTCTATGCCCCGGCACCGATCGCCCCGCCCTCGGTGATTGAGGAGGTGACGCAACGGGTGTTACAGCCGACCCTGGATCAACTGCGTCGAGAGGG
>JAYKIP010000413.1:0-5880 GCA_035286205.1 Merismopediaceae cyanobacterium | reverse complement strand
TCTAATAACCGTTGGGCTTTCATATCAAAGAGATAAATTCCCTGGGAACCATTACGATCTGAAACAAAGGCTAAATAGGGAAAGGCCACCTGGGGCGTTAATTCCTCAGACCGACTATTTAAACTTCTACCTCCCGCATCGTAGGGAAAATTCAGATAACGGGGATAGCCGCCACAACTTCCCAGCAGAGTCCCCAACAGGATTAAACCCAGGGGCCACCCCAGTCTTTGTCTTCGTTTCTTGGCGATCGCCTGATGGATCATGCTTAACTTGACCTAACTTGACCTAACTTGATCTAAAACTAACAGCCTCAACCCGCTTAAGATAGAAACCACGATGCAATCACTGAACGTTTTTCTATTATTATTCCATCCTTGCCAGTAACGACATCCCAGAATCTTCCCCGTTTAATTGTCATTTGTGGCCCGACGGCGACCGGAAAATCCGGATTAGCCTTAAAACTGACGGAACGATGGCCCACCGCCATTCTCAGTGCCGACTCTCGCCTAGTCTATCGAGGCTTTGATATTGGCACCGCTAAACCCACCCCTGGCGATCAAGCCCAAATTCCCCACTACCTCATAGATATTTGTGAGCCGACCGAGACCTTGACCCTGGCGGATTACCAAGCCCAAGCTCAACACCTCATCCAAACCTTACCGTCTCCATTATTTTTGGTTGGGGGAACCGGTTTGTATATTAAAGCGATTACCCAGGGGTTAAAAATTCCCAGGGTCGCGCCCCAGGAGTCCCTACGCCAACAATGCCAAGATTTAGGT
The DNA here is from genome assembly GCA_035286205.1 of Merismopediaceae cyanobacterium. Taxonomy (GTDB): domain Bacteria; phylum Cyanobacteriota; class Cyanobacteriia; order Cyanobacteriales; family Microcystaceae; genus Woronichinia. The sequence continues at coordinate 5,101 of JAYKIP010000413.1, read as the reverse complement.
CAGTTTTTTTGCTATCAGTTATTAACCCAAGTTGATCCCCTGGCCGCCCAAAAAATCCATGCTCAAGACGTGGTGAGAACCCTCCGCGCCCTAGAAGTGTTCTATGTGACGGGTTTACCCATTTCCCAACAACAGGGGGAAAATCCGCCAGCGTATCCCATCCTACAGATCGGTTTGACCTGTGAACCGGAGCGACTGCAACAACGAATTACTCACCGCACCCACCAAATGCTGGAGATGGGATTAATCCTAGAGGTTCAACACCTCATGCACCAATACGGGCCAGATTTGCCGCTCCTGAATACCCTGGGCTATGCCGAAATCCGGGATTATTTATTCGGCCATTTGACCCTTGACCAGGCGATCGCCGCCATCATTCTCCACACTCGCCAATTTGCCAAACGTCAACGCACTTGGTTTCGCGCTGTGCCAGACATTCAATGGTTCCATGCCGACGCGCCGGATCTGGTGGAACAGGTGGAAAAGGCGATCGCCGAGTTCCTGGCCTAGCATTGTTGCCCTCTTGATCGGCGACCCTCAGAAAATTTCGGCATACCAGGTCAAAATCGTTATGACTATGATATAGTGTTAACAAATCGTAATGATTACCTTTGCGACACAAATAATCCTTATTTTCAGGAGCATCACGACATGACCGATTGTTTACGGGTAGGGCAATCAGCCCCCGACTTCACAGCTACGGCGGTAGTAGATCAAGAATTCAAAACCGTTAAGCTCTCCGACTATCGCGGCAAATATGTAGTCCTGTTCTTCTATCCTTTGGATTTCACCTTTGTTTGTCCAACGGAAATCATTGCCTTCAGCGATCGCTACAGCGAATTTAGCCAATTAAATACAGAAATCCTCGGCGTTTCGGTGGACAGCGAATTTTCTCACCTGGCTTGGATTCAAACGGCTCGTAAAGAAGGAGGCTTAGGAGACATCGCCTATCCCTTAGTGGCCGATCTGAAAAAAGAAATTAGTACGGCTTACAATGTGCTAGATCCCGATGCCGGTGTTGCCCTTCGTGGTCTTTTCATCATTGACAAAGAAGGAGTGATCCAACACGCCACCATTAACAACCTGTCCTTTGGTCGTAGCGTAGATGAAACCCTCCGCACCTTGAAAGCCCTGCAATACGTTCAATCTCACCCCGATGAAGTGTGCCCCGCCGGTTGGCAAGAAGGGGATAAAACCATGAATCCCGACCCCGTTAAATCGAAAGTTTACTTTGCTTCGGTTTAATCGTTAAGCTAGAAACCCCGGTTTAAACCCTTTTACCTTAGACCGACCAGCCCTGGGGATTGAAGTCCCTCAACGGGTTAGGAGATCAGAGAGAGTCGTCATGTACTGGCTTTATGCCGTGCTACGACTCTTTCGCTTTTTTTCGCTAAACTGAGAAAATCTCTAACAAATTCCTTTTCTCTCGTCAATTGTTTCTGAGAGAGGTTAACATAAATTAACATAAGGTTAGGAGGTTGGCCCCGCCCTGCCCCACCCATCGCACCATGGTTCAGTCTTAGGAGACGTATCGCGTGAACAAAAATAACAAAAAATGGCGTAATGCCGGTCTTTATGCCCTTTTATTAATCGTCGTTTTAGCCTTAGCTTCAGCCTTTTTTGATGGCCAGCCCCAGAAGCGGGAGGTTTTAAGTTATAGCGATTTCATTAATAAAGTTGAGAATAATCAAATTGATCGGGTCAATCTGACGGCGGATCGGACGCAGGCCCAGGTGCCGAATCCCAACGGCGGACAACCTTTTGTGGTGAATCTTCCCAGTGACCCGGATTTAGTCAATATTTTAATTAAGCACGGGGTAGATATTGCGGTTCAGCCCCAGAGTGATGATGGTTTCTGGTTCCGGGTGGCCAGCAGTCTCTTTTTACCGATTCTTTTGTTAGTCGGGTTATTTTTCCTGTTACGTCGCGCTCAGAGTGGCCCCGGTTCCCAGGCGATGAACTTTGGCAAGTCTAAGGCCAGGGTGCAGATGGAACCCCAAACTCAAGTGACCTTCGGGGATGTGGCGGGCATTGAACAGGCCAAATTAGAGTTAACCGAAGTCGTGGATTTCCTGAAAAATGCCGACCGGTTTACGGCGATCGGAGCCAAGATTCCCAAAGGGGTGTTATTGGTGGGGCCGCCAGGTACCGGGAAAACTCTTCTTGCTAAAGCTGTTGCCGGAGAAGCGGGCGTTCCCTTCTTTTCCATCTCCGGTTCGGAATTTGTCGAAATGTTTGTCGGGGTTGGGGCTTCCCGCGTGCGTGACCTCTTTGAACAGGCGAAAGCCAGTGCGCCCTGTATTGTCTTCATTGATGAAATTGATGCGGTAGGTCGTCAACGGGGAGCCGGTCTCGGCGGTGGAAATGATGAACGGGAACAAACCCTCAACCAACTCTTGACAGAAATGGATGGTTTTGAAGGGAATACCGGCATTATCATCATTGCCGCTACCAACCGTCCCGATGTACTAGATGCGGCCTTAATGCGTCCGGGTCGTTTTGATCGTCAGGTAGTAGTTGATCGCCCGGATTATGCCGGTCGTAAAGAAATCCTCAACGTCCATGCGCGGGGCAAAACGCTTTCCAAAGATGTGGACTTGGATAAAATCGCTCGTCGTACCCCAGGCTTTACCGGTGCTGACCTGTCCAACCTGTTAAACGAAGCGGCCATCCTCGCGGCTCGTCGTAACCTCACGGAAATTTCCATGGATGAAGTCAACGATGCCATTGACAGGGTTTTAGCGGGGCCAGAGAAGAAAAATCGCGTCATGAGCGAAAAACGCAAAACCTTAGTGGCTTACCATGAAGCGGGCCATGCGTTGGTGGGAGCCTTAATGCCGGATTATGACCCGGTGCAGAAAATTAGCATTATTCCTCGTGGTCGGGCCGGCGGGTTAACCTGGTTTACCCCCAGTGAAGACCGCATGGAATCGGGACTCTATTCCCGTGCCTATCTGCAAAATCAAATGGCGGTGGCTCTGGGGGGTCGTGTCGCAGAAGAGATTATCTTTGGCGAAGAAGAAGTAACCACCGGTGCCTCCAATGACCTGCAACAGGTCGCACGGGTTGCCCGACAAATGGTCACTCGCTTTGGTATGAGCGATAAGTTAGGCCCCGTTGCCCTCGGACGACAAGGAGGAGGCGTTTTTCTGGGTCGAGATATTGCCTCAGACCGCGATTTCTCTAACACGACCGCCGCGGCCATTGATGATGAAGTAAGCCAACTGGTGGATCAAGCCTATCAGCGTGCGAAAGAGGTTCTGGTTGGTAACCGTTCGATTCTGGATAAATTAGCGCAAATGCTCGTGGAAAAGGAAACGGTGGATGCCGAAGAGTTACAGGACATTCTGAATCATAACGAAGTGAAAATGGCGGCGTTGGTTTAATTTTCAGTCGTCTTAATTAGCGGATAACGAGGGGGGGTCTCCCCCTTTTTTTTCTGGTCATGGTTGAGAAAAAATTCGCTATCATGGCCAAGACTTCCGAAGTGTGTGAGGTAATGGTGGGGGTTTTTATTGTTCTGTTAGCGGCCTTTTTTTTCTGTTTTCAAAATGTGATTGTACGGATTCTTTTTGCGAAACAGCATTTTTTGGGTCTCTGGGACATTGGCGGGTGGGTTTCCCCTAGCTTAAGTCATTCGTTTTTGTTGTTGGTGTTGCGAATGATTTGGGTCGTTCCTCTGATGGCGGTGATGGCCGATCGCCTTTATCCACCGACCTGGCGGGAAGTCCATCAACTTTGGCAACCGCAACGACGTTGGGTGCTTGGGCGATCGCTAGGATGCGGTTTTTTCATGTTTTTATATTTAGTCTTGCTTTATTTTTCCATTAGTTTAATCCCCACCAGTATCGCCCTCACGCTCTTTTTTACCTATCCCCTCTTTACCACGTTATTGGCCTGGCGATTTTTGAACGAACCCCCGAATTTAATGCGCTGGGGCGTTATGGCCTTAACCCTGCTCGGAACCCTGCTGATTATTCCCTATCATTACCCCCTCCAGGAATCTTTGGCCTGGTTGGGGATTCTCCTGGGCGTTGTTTCGGGCATTGCCCACGCGGCCTATATTATCCTGGTGCAGCAAAGTGTGGCGAAGGTGCATCCCGTTCCCTTAACCTGGATGCACTTCACGACGACCCTCCTGTTATCCGGGGTGTGTTTACTGGTGTGGCAACCCCCTAGTCACCAGTTACCCTGGTTGGCGATCGCCCTGGGGTCTTTACTCTCGGCCCTGTTCACCTTTATCGGTCACGTCCTCACCAACTGGGGGATTTTGCTAATTGGAGCCAGTCGAGCCGCCATCCTGAGTTCCACCAATCCGGCCCTCACCGCAATTTTAGCCGGCTTCACCATCAACGAAAATCTGAATGGCTGGCAAATCCTCGGTATTGTCATTGTGACCCTGGGGATCGTCTTGCTCAACTTTGAATCGAAAACCAAAACCGCGATCGCTTCATCCGAATCCTCCTCTTCCTCTTAAAGCAGCTTGGAGGGGGATGAACCTTGCACAAAGGCATAGAAAGCCGCCCTGGCCGCTGTTTGTTCCGCCGCCTTTTTGGAATTGCCGGTGCCTTCTCCCAATAATTGCTCCCCCACCCAGACCGTCGCCCGAAAACGCTCATCAACAAGACGATGGGGGATGACTTCCTCCACCCGGTAGAGGGGCAGACACTTATAGATGCCTTGTGTCCATTCCTGTAGTGCGTCTTTATAGTTCTGGCGGGCCGGGTCTTGACGAATTTCGGCGGCCTTTTGGCGTAAATGCTCATCCAGCCAGGGTCTCACCCAGACCATACTTTGGGAACTGAGATACAACGCCCCTAATAAGGCTTCAAAAATATCGGCTAACCGGCTGATTCGTCCCGTTTGATTAGCCAAGACCTGGGGCGTAGCCCAAAGATATTTTTCCAGTTGATAGAAGTCGGCCCAGTCGGCTAAAACGCGATCGCTGACCATAATAGACCGTAAAGCCGAAAATTCTCCCACCGGGGCATCCGGGTAAGTTTCTAATAACACCTCTGCCGCCGCCAACCGGATCACCGCATCCCCGACAAACTCCAGTTGTTGATAATTTTTCTGGGGCGAAACACTGGGATGAGTGAGG
>JAYKIP010000412.1:0-4080 GCA_035286205.1 Merismopediaceae cyanobacterium | reverse complement strand
CCCTAGGTCTGGGAACGGCGATGGTCTTAGCTCAACTGAGTCAACCCCTGCCCGGCGATGTCCGCTTTTTGTTTCAACCGGCCGAAGAGATTGCCCAGGGAGCCAGTTGGATGATCCAGGATGGGGCCATGAAGGGGGTGAGTGCGATTTTAGGGGTACACGTTTTTCCGTCTATTCCGGCACGCTCCCTGGGGATTCGCTATGGGGCATTAACGGCGGCGGCCGATGATTTGGAAATTGTGATTATTGGAGAATCGGGCCATGGAGCCAGACCCCACGAAGCCATTGATGCGATCTGGATTGCCTCCCAGGTGATTACCTCCCTACAACAGGCTATTAGTCGCACCCAAAATCCCCTCCGTCCGATTGTGTTAACCATTGGTCAAATTACCGGGGGACGGGCCCCCAATGTGATCGCCGATCGCGTGCAGATGACGGGAACAGTGCGATCGCTCCATCCGGAAACCTATACCAACCTCCCCCCATGGATTGAAGGGATTGTGGCCAATGTTTGCCAAACCTACGGAGCCAAGTATGAAGTCCATTATCGGCGGGGGGTTCCCTCGGTACAAAATGACCCCGGTTTAACCCGGTTATTGGAAGAAGTGGGTCGGGAAGCCTGGGGGGGCGATCGCGTCCAAATTTTACCCGATCCGTCCCTGGGAGCCGAAGACTTTGCCCTGTATTTAGAAAAAGTGCCTGGGGCCATGTTCCGTCTGGGGGTGGGCTATGCCGATAAACATAACGCGCCCCTCCATCATCCCCAATTTTCTGCCGATGAAGCCGCCATTTTGACCGGGGTTGTCACCCTCGCCTATGCGGCCTATCAATACCACCAATCCTAAGCCTGTCGGTGATTGACCCGTAGAACGCCCTACTTGCGCCGACGAGTAGTACGCCGGGGTTTCGCCGGGGTCGTTTTCGCCTCAGCCGGGGGGGGAGTTTTACTGGCGGGGTGCTCTAAAACAACGGGAATCGTAAAGTGAAATTGACTACCGAGATTTTTGCCCGCCGACTCAGCCCAGATTTCGCCGCCCCAACCATTGACAATCTGCCGACAAATGGCCAGTCCTAGCCCGGTTCCCCCTTTACTGCGCCGCAAGGCTCCTTCCTCCTGATAGAACCGATCAAACACGGTTTCCAGTTGATTGGGTTCAATCCCCCGCCCGGTGTCGGCGATCGTGACCTCTAGGTAGGAATTTTTGGCAGACGGCATAGTAGCCGGGGTTGCCCGGATGGCCACTTGTCCCTGGGGATTGGTAAATTTCACGGCATTGTCCAACAGTTTGGTTAATAATTCCACTAACCATTCACCATCGGCCTGAACCAGGGGCAGTTCCGGCGGTACGAGATTCTGAATGCGGGGCAATTCATTATGACGATTATGGGCCTGGATATGACTAAGGGATAGTTCCACACACTCCGAGAGGGAAATGGGTTCACTATTCCAACTCACCCGACCGCTTTCCAGTTGAGACAGGGTTAAAAAGTCCTGGACTAATTTCCGCATTCGTTCCGCATCATTCAAGGCCGTATTCAGCATGACTTGACGCAATTCCTGGGGCATATCCGGTTCCGAAGCCAGGCTTTCGAGGCAGACTTGAATGGTGGAAAGGGGAGTCCGCAGTTCATGCCCGGTAATGGCCACCAGATTGGAACGGGTACGGTCTAGGGCTTCGAGTTGGATATTTAATTCCTGGAGATTGGCGTAGGCTTCCGCTTGAATCAGGGCAACCCCGACCTGCGTGGCCACGGCATCCACTAGGGCAATGTCATCCTTCTGCCAACTGGTGGGATTGGGGCCACAGTGATGAATTTCCATCATGCCCAGGAGGCGATCGCGGTAAAAAATGGGAACCAAAATCCAGGACAGAATTGAACAGGTTTGCACCAAATAGGGGAGGGCATTTTCTTCCTGGGTAAAACTCAAAACCCTGGGATCTTGCAGGGCATTATTAATGGAAAGGGCATCTCGTAATTTCACCACCTCTTGAAAGAGGGGATTATGCTGGAGGGGCCAGGCCTGACCCTTGAGGGAACGAATCCCAGAGCGTAAAAATTCATGGGTAATCGTGGCACTCACATCTCCCTGTTCACAGCGATAGACTAAACACCGACACACCCCTAAGCCTTTTCCTAATTGTTCCACTGCAACCTGAAGGATCTCATCGGGATTGAGGGAACGTCGAATCGCTGTCGTGATCGCATTGAGCAGTCTTTCCTTTTGCTCCTTGGTGGTGAGGAAACGATTGGCTTTAATTAACTTATATTGTCCCGCTTGCAGATAGGTCACCAGCCGTTGCACAAAGGCATCGGAATAACTCTGGGGGGCGGTCAGGTTGGAAGGGGTCAAAGTGGTTTGGGGCAAATACCGTTCCCTAGCAATCTTTACTTTGGCCGCTAATTCGGGACGATAGGTCAAAATTTTGGTCAGGAGGATATGGGCGGCGGCTTGACTGACTTCCCGCTCAAATGTCCAAATGCCTTCAAACCGGCGATGATTATCTATCCCCCCCGGTTCATCGTCTAAGGGAAAACGTTCTCGACAGATTAAACAACTCGCGTAGGATTCCCCAATCACGACTAAATGCCATTCTTGACTGAGACTATCCTCCGGTTCAAAGGCGATCGTTTCATAAATGTCCGAGTTATGTTTAAAATCGGTTTCGGGGGCGGCTAAGACATAAACTTGATCGCTCTTATCCCCGATGCGTCGGTAACGATGGGCTTCTTGCCGATAAAAACGTTCTCTTTGAAAACTCGCAATAATCAGGGGTTGAGAGGAAGCAATATCCGCGAGAATTTGGTCTTCCATGGCATGGGAAAGGGCCGTCAGAGAAGACTTAAAATACATCTGTTGTCGCCATTGGGGAAAGACCCGTAGGAGTTCTGTTAACACAGACGTGGTGATACTCATTAGATCGCGGCTGAAATTAAGCGAGGAAGAGGGAGACTTCTTTCTCACTTTAACCGACATCAACCGAAACCACAAAACAACCTGAAATCACCTGGAGGCAAGAGACGGATGGATTACTCACAGTGGACGTTACGGCAGAAAATTGGGCAACTGATCGTGGTGCGAGCGTCCGGCTTTTTGTTTGACCATCAAATTCGTTATCCCCAGTGGGAGGCTCCCAATGAACGTTTAAAAACCTGGTTAAGTACTCTGAATCTGGGCGGGGTGATTCTGCTGGGGGGCAGTGCGGTGGAATTGGCTCAACGAACCCAACAGTTACAGGGCTGGGCGACTACGCCGTTGTTACTCTGTGCCGATATTGAAGAGGGAGTGGGTCAACGCTTTACCGGGGCGACCTGGTTTCCGCCGCCGATGGCTTTAGGGGACATTGCGAAACGAGATTTAACCCTCGCTTGCGATTATGCTCGACGGATGGGGGAAGTGATTGCCCAGGAGGCCCTGGCGATCGGTTTAAATTGGGTGTTAGCCCCGATCGCCGATGTGAATAATAACCCGGAGAATCCGGTGATCAATGTGCGGGCCTTTGGGGAAACGCCGGAGATCGTCAGGGCCTTAGTGCAAGCCTTTATTGCGGGGGCCAAAACCTACCCGGTGTTAACAACGGCTAAACATTTTCCGGGCCATGGGGATACGGCGACCGATTCCCACCTGCATTTACCGGTGATTCCCCATTCGGCCGAACGATTAGCCCAGGTAGAGTTACCGCCTTTCCAAGGGGCGATCGCGGCGGGGGTGGATACGGTGATGACGGCCCATTTGCAGATCCCGGTCTGGGATGACCAGCATCCAGCGACCCTTTCCCCAGGGATTTTGACCGGTCAACTCCGGGAAAAACTAGGATTTGAGGGCTTAATTGTCACTGATGCCCTGATTATGGGGGGAATTACCCAGGGAACCACACCCGAAGAGGTGGCGATTCGCGCTTTAGAAGCTGGAGCGGATATTTTATTGATGCCTCCCGATCCGGTGCAAGCGATTGAGGCGATCGCCCAGGCGGTTACAACCGGACGATTAACGACAGCCCGTATTGACCAATCTCTACAAAAAATTTATCAAGCCAAAAGTCGTCTTTCGTTACTGGGTCAGCCCCCGGCCCCAATGGC
>JAYKIP010000411.1:0-11572 GCA_035286205.1 Merismopediaceae cyanobacterium | reverse complement strand
TTTCAGGGATTAAATATGCTCGAATATAGCTATGTGGTGAATGTGGCCAGTAAAAAGCAAGGAGGCCCCGCCGATCAGGTCACAACGATGAATGAGTTGGGAATTAAAGCGCGTTTGATCCCGATGTTCCAGTTTGCGGCATTTTATCTCAATGATTTAGAAATTTTACCGGGGCAACCGATGACCCTAGGGGGGCCAGTGCATACGAATGGCAGTCTTTACCTCGGTAGTAATAGCACCTCCAATCCCTTCAGGATTAGCAGTCAAATTACCCTGGTGGGCAGTATTTACAATGCCCGTAAAAATAATAATGATACCTACCCGAATGGGGCTGTGCAAATTGCCAATGGTGCAGGCACTTTTTTGAATCTTTTACAATATGGGACGGGTAGTACAACTCAAACTCGTACAGCAATGAGTGAAACGCTCCTAGCCAGCCATTGGGGGACACAGATCAAAACCGGGGTGGAAGCGTTATCTATTCCCAGTGCTTCGGTGTTGTCTGCTAGTGGCGATTTTGCCCAGAAAGCGGATCTACAGATTGTCTATACTCCTGCGGCCACCAGTACTGCCGCCAATACTGCCTCACCACCACCGACCACCGTACCGTTCCAAATTACCTCGGTGAATCGGGCGGGAACTACCCCAGTCTCAACGGTTTTGACCGAGGGAGAATTGCGTAGTCTGCGTCAACCGGTCTTGCTACCCACTACACTATCAGGGACGAATATCGCCGATACCAACTATCGTTTCTGTGATGTGCCGACGGCGGTTAGTCCGGGGGTGACTCTCTCCTCGGCCCAACGGACGGCGATCGCCAATGCCCTTTATGTGGCGATTGTTTCTCAGGCAACCCCCTTGGCCTTCAACAGCAGTCATCCGGCTTTTTCCGCCATTAATGAAACCATGACAACCGCGACACAAACAACCTTTAATACCCTGCTAGATAACGCCGGGCTGGGACTTTCTTCGTCTAATTTAAGCACCCTAAAAACAAATTTAGGTAACTCTACTCCGGCGGCGATCGCGGCCCTAGATAGTCGCTGTTTTATTCCCGCACCGCTACAAGATATTGGCAAAAATGCAACCAGTCATAACTCCCCCTACCGTTTTTACAATGACCGGGAAGGGAGAGAGATGCGCCTCCTGCAAATCAACCTGAGGAGTCTGACGGCTTGGAACGGGCATGGACGTTATGTCGTCTTTAACAGTGGTACTGTCAGCGATAACAACAGTGGTCAAGGCTATAACGCGGCCCAACGGCTTTTTGCAACAACGACGGCTGATGCCAGTGCGCCCCTCGGCTCTTTTCAAAATCTGGGACTGGCGGCCAGTGATACCAGTGAAGGCGGGCTAGTTTTCCACGCCACAATTAATGGAAGCACTTATCCCTCTGCGAATGGCAGTACCAGCCCCTACGGTTTTGCCCTGGTGCAGGGACAACAGTTACCCGGCTTAAGTATTACTAACAACAACTCCGATCCCACTGGCTTAACCTTTGTCAGTGATCAGGCGGTCTATGTGCAGGGGGATTATAACGGGATTAATGGGGCCTACAACACGGGAGAGTATGATCCGGCCACCGCGATTTGGTCTTGTCCCAGCAACTCTACCTCCTATAACTGTCGAAATTGGCAACCCGCCAGTATCTTAGCGGACTCTCTGAATATTTTATCCAATGCCTGTCTGAATACGGATCGTGCGATTGACAAGGACACAGCCAAAAACTGCAATACAGGCAGTGGCCGAGGAAAGGTGAGCGCGACGGCCACCACCGTCAATGCGGCCCTCTTGTCGGGTACCGATATTACCACCAGTGGCAACTACAATGGAGGATTGGAAAATTATCCTCGCTTTTCAGAGCAGTGGACAAATGTTTACTTCACCTATCGAGGCTCTTTTGTGAGTATCTCAACTCCCGTTCATGTCAGTGGTTCCTGGAGTAACCAATTGTATGATCCCCCTTCCCGTAGTTGGACTTATGATACACGCTTTAATACTGCGGCCCAACTCCCCCCCTTAACCCCGCGCTTTCTGGCGTTGCGGCAGGAGTCTTTTAGTCGTCAGTTCGATCAGTAAGCCGTTGATCATGGCGATCGCCCGCTAATCCTAACCCTCAAACGAGATGGCGAGATGGCTACCTAGCTAATCCGCTTAGGAACCTTTCGGTAAACCCCGGCGTTTCTGGAGAAATTCCGGAATATCCGCCACCTGGGGCGATCGCGGTGTTTGAGGGGGGGGAGCCGACGTTTCCGGAATCCTCGGTTTCGGTAAAACCACTTCGGGGGATTTTTTCTCCTCGGTTACCTGGGGCGATCGCTGTTCCCCAGAAAAGCCAGTCGCAATCACCGTAATCCGCATTTCCCCCTGAAGCCGCTCATCAATCACCGCCCCAAAAATAATATTTGCCGTCGGATCAACCACCTCATAGATCGTCTCTGCCGCCACATTCACCTCATGGAGGGTTAAATCATGGCCGCCCGTAATATTAAAGACCACCCCCCGCGCTCCCTCAATAGAAGACTCTAACAACGGAGAGGAAATTGCCGCCGTGGCCGCCTCTTTTGCCCTGGACTTCCCAGAACCCACACCAATGCCCATTAAAGCTGAACCTGCATCGGCCATAATCGCCCGAACATCGGCAAAATCCACATTCACCAAGCCGGGAATGGTAATAATATCGGAAATGCCCTGCACCCCCTGACGTAACACATCATCCGCCGCCCGGAACGCTTCCTGTAAAGGAGTTTCCACCGGGATCACCGAAAGCAACTGATTATTCGGAATCACAATCAAGGTATCTACCCGTGACTGTAACGCCGCAATCCCTTCCTCCGCCTGGGTAGCCCGCCGCCGCCCCTCAAAGGAAAACGGACGAGTCACAATCCCCACCGTCAAACAGCCCATTTCCTTGGCAATTTCCGCCACAATCGGAGCCGCCCCGGTTCCCGTACCGCCGCCCATACCCGCCGTAATAAAAACCAGATCCGCCCCTTCCAAAGAGCGTGAAATTTCTTCACGGGACTCCTCGGCCGCCTTTTGCCCGATCGCCGGATTGCCCCCGGCCCCTAACCCCCTCGTCAACTTCTGACCAATCTGGAGCCGTTGATTAGAGGAAGCTTGTACGAGAGCCTGGGAGTCCGTATTAATAGACCAAAACTCCACCCCACTGACTCCCCCCTTGATCATCCGATTGACCGCATTACAGCCACCGCCGCCAACACCAATTACTTTAATTTGGGCAACACTACTTGGCACAATAGAGCTACTCCTTGCATCTAACGGGACTACAGAAGGCGTTTCATTCGACGTTGAAAACAAAAAGCTGTCCTCTTGAGCATTAAACAGATCGTCAAGACCCTCAGTGGGTTCACCGGCTTCTGCTCCATTGAGGCTGGGATAATCTAAGGAAAAATCATGGTTGAGAGTCATGTTTAATGGGAAGAAGTTAGGCTGAGATGATCAACGTTAATTGAGCAAGGAAAGCAGGATTGTAAAATTTTACTAGGCTATCTACACATTGCACCAGAGGAAAACTAGGGAAATTTCCCTTCAGAACGGTTTATTTGTCAAGCAATGATTGTAGCCGTTTCCGTCCTCAGACTAAGAAGATTAACGATTTTTGTCAATACAAGCCGCCAGAATTGATGACTTTCCTCCGGAACCGCCGGTCAGCATATCATGGTTTCTTGACATTGGCACTAGACGGATGAGGGTTTTTTTGCGGGGCCGGCTTTAATTCGAGGGCAGGAGCCTGGGGATTGGAGAGATCTAGGTAAGCTACTCGCGTAATGGGTACCCTAGCCGTCAGTTGAGTCATCTGGTTCAAGGTCTGGAGTTGCTGGGGAAAAAGAGCCAGGTTCGAGCCGAGATACACCGGTCCAAGGGAAGTCTGGAGGGTGACATTACTGGGATTTTGACCGTTAATGCTCTGAATTTTCACCGTAGAAGTGGGTAACGCCGGGTACAATCCTTGCCAAAACCGACGGTACTGGTCGTTATATCCCAAAAATAAGGGCTGTTTCGGCAGTTTCGCCCGATTTTGACTGCCCTGGTAGGCGTTAGCGGGAATAAAATTCCCCTGATGGTCGAGATAACCCCGGACTTGCTGACTTGATAGGGCCACGGCCACGGGCTGACGTTCTGAGAGGGTAATGATTAATTTGGGAGGGAATAGCTGACGGGTGACTTCTGCTTTTTCAATGGCGGGTAGGGCTTCCAATTGACGACTAAGTTGGGGAGTGGATAACTGCCAAAGGGACTGGGGAAATTTGAGGGATAGTTGTTCGTACAACCGAGAACTGGGAACCAACTGATTGCCCTGGAGTTCTACCTGGGAGCGATCGCGGATGATCCAGGCAGGCCGACTCATCACCCACAGAAGGGCTACCGCCGAGCCACTCAGTACAAAAAATCGCCAACAAGACTGCCAGAATTTCAGTTGACGCTGACTGCGGAGAGTTTGTCTTCTATCCTTGAGAGAATCAGCCACAATTAAATCCATCATAAATCCACAACACCCATTATTCTGAAATGTTATAACTAAAAGGGGACGACGCTCACCCCCCCCAAAAGTTAACTTTTGTCATTAATCTTCATCTTCGTCTTTCCTCTACTCTTCATTAACCCTCCGACTTTACGACTATGGTGCAACACAAACGCGGGATCATTTTAGGGACAGCCGCTCTGGCCTTATCTACAGTAGCCGTCACTGGCGTAGGGTTACGATTGGCCCGTTCCCAGGCGTTTTTCCAAGATAGTCCAAAGGAATTAGTGGATGAGGTGTGGCAAATTGTTAATCGCACCTACGTGGACGGCACTTTTAATCAAGTGGATTGGCAAGGGGTACGCCGGGAATATTTAAACCGCAATTACAAGACCTCGGAAGAAGCCTACAAAGCGATCCGGGAAATGCTGAAGAAATTACAAGATCCCTACACGCGCTTCATGGATCCGGAAGAGTTTCAGGCGATGCAAATTGATACCTCCGGCGAGTTAACCGGGGTGGGGATTCAGTTGGCCAAAGATCAAGAAACGAAGCAGTTAGTCGTCATTGCTCCGATTGAAGCGACCCCGGCTTACCGGGCCGGCATTTTATCCAAGGATGTCATTGTCAAGATTGATGGTAAATCCACCAAAGGTATGGAAGTTGATGATGCGGTTAAGTTAATTCGAGGTAAACCCGGTACTAAAGTGGTGTTAACCATTAAGCGGGGAAATCGTAATATTGATTATCCTTTGACCCGTGCCCGCATTGAGATCCATCCTGTCCGCGCTCAGTTGGAAAACACGAAGATTGGCCGGGTGGGCTATATCCGTCTGAATCAGTTTAGTGCCCAGGCGGGAGATGAGATGAAGGCGGCGATCGAAAAATTAGAAAAGGATAAGGTGCAGGGGTACATTCTGGATTTGCGCTCTAATCCAGGGGGTCTGCTCTATGCCAGTGTGGATATTGCGCGTCAATGGCTCCCCGATGGCAAAATTGTCTCGACAGTTGACCGTAAGGGTGAAGTAGAACAGCAAAGTGCTAATAATACGGCCCTGAGTAATAAACCCTTAGTTGTCCTGGTGGATGGCGGATCAGCCAGTGCCAGCGAAATTTTGTCAGGAGCCTTACAAGACCATAAGCGGGCGGTTGTTCTGGGAACCAAAACCTTTGGCAAGGGCTTAGTTCAATCGGTTCGTAGTTTGGGGGATGGGTCAGGTCTAGCGGTAACGATCGCCAAATACCTCACGCCGAATGGTCGGGATATTAATAAGCACGGGATTGATCCCGATATTGTTATTGAACTCACCGATGTTCAACGGAAGGCGTTACAAAAAGACCGCGATAAAATTGGGACTGCCTCCGATCCGCAATTTGCCAAAGCCTTAGAGATTTTAGGGCAACAGATTGCGACCGGGAAAATGCCCATTCCAGCCGCCAAGACAGAGCAGGGGTCTAATGCTCAAACGGCGAAACAGTAACAAGGGATTCCTCGGATCGAGTAGGTTATCAATGTCTGAAACGGCTATTAATGTTCTGGCGATCGCCATCTTTTTGATGACCCTATCGGTTCTGTTGGGGCCAATGATTCATTTATCCCCCCTAATTCCTTCGGTGATGACCCTAACCTTATTGGGATTAGTCACGGTGGATCAATGGGGCTGGCAGGGCCAAGGCACAACATTACTGCTGGGCAGTTTCGCCACGAAAAGCCAACGCCAACGGGTCTTACACCATGAAGCGGGGCATTTTCTGATGGCTTATCTGATGGGGATACCGATTCAAGATTATAGTTTGTCCGCCTGGGAGGCTTTCCGGAAAGGGCGATCGGGTCAAGGGGGAGTGGAATTTGTCCCCCAGGATCTCACGGAACCCCTTCAGGATTGGCAACAACGACCGTTATTGTTGGAACGCTGGGCCATGGTGTATCTAGGGGGGATCGCGGCCGAACAGGTTATCTATGGGCAAGCTGTCGGCGGTCAGGAGGATCGTCAACAGTTGTACGCGCTGTTTCAACAGGCCGGTTTACCCCCCAGTCAGTATCCCGCCAAGGAAAGCTGGGCTTTATTACAGGCCAAAAATCGGATTCAGGAACACCGCCCCCAGTATGAGCTTTTGGTTCAGGCCCTAGCCGATCGCCAGCCCGTCGAAGTCTGTTATCAGAGACTCCAGGGGATGTCTTAGACCCGCTATTTGGGATTATCTGAATGGATGCTAGACAGACCGGTGAGCTAACCCAGGGACAAACTCGGCTGGGTCTGGTCGTACTTAACCAAAAACGGTGGCCGGTTGTCGTTGTCCTAGAAATTGTTCATCCACCATGGAGCGGAAGGTCTGGAAATCTGACTGCCATCCCTTCAGATATTGCTCTAACAGGGAAACCCGCAGAACCGCGTCCGGGGCATTGATCGGATAGTTGAAATTCCCGACAAATAAGAGGGCCGATACATTGGGTTGCTCCGGAATCTGAATCGTTGCCTGATTGATATTGACGTTAAGTTGACAGGTCTCTAATTGATAGAGGAAGTTCACGCCCGCCTGCACCGGGGTTTTGCCAAAATCTTGCCAGGGGCCGGGGGCTAATAATGTCCGCGTGATGAATTGTCTGGCACCATCGGTATTTTGGGGGAACGGCACTAAACATTTCGGACTAATGGTTAATCCCTGGTAATCAGCCTTCGGTAAAAGTTTAATGTACTGCTGGGCAATGACTCCCGCCTGAACACTGTCTAAGGGGCGATCGCCAATGGTTTCCATGAAGCTGAGGGTACGAGGTTGAGCCACAATACTCAGACCATTTTTAAAGACCACCTGGGAACCACTGGGGCCAGCAACAGCAGGACGGGCCAATTCCCAATCCTCCGGCACAATGCCCCCGGCCTTGAGAAAATTTTCATTTAATAGGTTCGGGCCTAAATCCTGGGCAGTGACGGTAATCGCAATCTCTTGGATATGGGTCGGTAGTTGCAACGGATTGGCCGATGTGGCAATGGGCGAGACGGTCATAGGATTAAAGAAAAAAAGAAGGAAAGTTAGGACTTTTTTTGCTGTCTTATCTTCTATTGAATCAGAAAAGCATTTCTAAGGCAAATCTCTGTTATTAATTCAGTTATTTTGACCTGGATTTTAGCGTACTCGCACCTTTTTTTGCACCTGCAAACAGTTTTGGGGAGGCTCGGCAGTGGTTCGGAAATAATGCAGTTTGTCGGTTAAGGTCTGAATATAAAATAGCCCCCGTCCGCCTTCCGCTAAATTATCCAGATTGTGATGCTCCATTTCTTGCTCAATTTGCTTGACTTTGGTTTGGAGTTGGGCGGTTAAATCAAAGGGGGGGCCATAATCCCACACTTCAATTTGCAGACAGGATAGGCCGTCCTCGAACCGGTTACCGAAGCATTGACCGTGGAGTTGGATCGGTGTTGTCGGGGGTAAATGCCGATGGGCATAGAGCAGAATATTGGTTAACCATTCGCTGACCACCAGTTTAATTTTCCAGAGGTCGTCCGGCTCTAGCCAGGGACTATAGGTTTGTTCTAGCCAATCGAGGGCGGTTTGAAGACCCTGGGCATCACTAGGGACGGTTAAACTGTCCACCGAGGGCGGGGGGGAAGGAGGCGATGCCGGCCGAAAATAGTTTTGTAAACGTCCGAACACCACTCCCTAGGCCGCTCCACTTTTTTTATTAAACAGAATGAAAATGGTTTTTAAAATCAGCTTGAGGTCGTAGAGATGACTCCAATTTTCCTGATACCGTAAATCGAGTTTAATAATATCTTCAAATTTGGTAATGGAAGAGCGACCATTGACTTGCCATTCGCCGGTCATGCCGGGTTTCACATCGAGACGTTGCCAAGCCGGGACTTCGTATTGTTCCACTTCATCGGGGGTCGGGGGTCGGGTGCCCACTAGGCTCATTTCCCCTTTTAACACATTCCAAAATTGAGGGAGTTCGTCCAGGCTGGTTTTCCGTAGAAATTTGCCGACTTTGGTAATGCGCGGATCGTTTTTATTTTTGAAAATCGCCCCTTCCACTTCGTTTTTGATTTGGGATTTCAGGGCTTCCGCATCAGTACACATGGAACGGAATTTGAGAATTTTAAAGGGTTTGCCTAGCCAACCGAGACGGGTTTGCGCGAAGAGAATGGGGCCAGGGCTGTCTAATTTGATGGCGATCGCAATAGGAATAGCCAGAACACCGGTAATTGCCAAGCCCACCAAAGACCCAATAATATCTACAGCACGCTTTAAGGGAGAACGAATGGAAGGATGGGTGCGGGGCGGTAAAACATCGGGAGCCGCAGAAACCCCGGTGATTTGGCTTGGTGTCAGCCCAGGGGAAAGCGATTCCAGGGTAAAGATTTTGTCTAATCCGGTCATCCCCAAAACGGCTAAAACGGGGGGATTGGCTCGACACAGAATTAACGGAATTTGATGCCCCTGGGTGAGTTTCAACACCTGCACTAAGGCTCCCACCCCACTGCTATCCAGAAACTGGGTTTCCCCTAAATCGAGTTTGATCTGTTGGGGCAGAGGATGCCCCCTAAGCAGTTCGGAGACAAAAGCTTTAAAGGGAACGGCTTCGATCACGGTCAATCGCTGGGGCATGGTAATCATGGCCACCTGTTCAGCGATCTGGAGAGGGAAGTCTAAGGGGGGGGGATTGGTAACCATGACCTAGACCTTAATTGGTGAGGGGAACGGAACTGGAGCCTTTGGTTTTGGCTTTCATTTTCGCGGCACTTTGACGGAGAGCCTGAAGCCGGGATTCGTAATGTTTGCGTTGCCGACGGTTCGGGGTTTGTTCGATCAGGGTTTTGAAGGCACTCCCTAAACTTTTGTAGGCGTTGGGCAAGGTATAGCCAAACCGGGTGGCCAGGGCGATCGCCTTTTCATCGGCTTCGATCGCTTCTTTTAATTTTTTATCGCCATTATTTTTTTGCCAGAGTCGGTAGCCGGAAATGCCACAGAGTCCCAGAGCCAGGAGCAAAAGCAAACCATCCTGTACCCACAATTCCCCAACGGCTCCCCCCAACCCGATCGCCAGGGCGGCCATTTCCCAACCTTCCCTGGGGATCGTGTCATTTTGAATGCGGGCGACTTCATGCCAAAACAGGAGATTACGCTGATCGATCGCCAAATTTTCCCACTTGGTCAGATCCACCTGAATTTCAATTTCGTCCCGGCCTAACTCCTCCGAGCGAATCAGAGGCGGATTCACTTCTGTACTGCCTTCCACCATCACCCAACTTTGGAGTTCAGGGGGCAGGAGACTTTTTAAGCGCCGCAGTTCACTCATTTCGGCTCTGGCCGTAGCGGAGGCGTAGGATGTCATAGGGACGTTAGGGGAGGCAAAAAAGACGATTAGGTTAATTTTAACCCAGGGTAATGATAAACGATCAGCGGGAAAAATCCCTGGGGAGAGGGCCAGAGAGAGCAACCTAGCCCCAGGGACGAAAAGTGGGCTTATCTTAGAGCTTGCTGATAATCCGTTGCACAATATCCATGCCCGTGACCGCTTGCCAGCCAAAGAGACCAATTAACAGCAAATTGAGGGTGATATGGGTATAACGCGCCCAGTCTTGACCTTTTTGCATCCAAGGCACTAGAGCCGCCGCACTGGCCATCAAGCTCACCATCCCCAATCCGACTAATAAATGGGGCCCCACAAAGAGTTTGCCATTGTTAATATAGGTGACGGCCATACCGCCGACGGTTCCCATGACCATGAACGCGAGGAGCATAGAGCCAATCATGTAATGTTTTGTCTTCACGTCTTTTTTCATCAGGGTTTGACGCAGTTCTTTATCGGCACTCCGAATTTTACGGGATTGGAAACCGAGATACAGCGCATAAAAGGAGAGGGCGAACAGTCCCCACATGATTAGGGGATGGCCAAACTGCGACCAGGTTTTAATTGCATCGGGAATTTCTAGCATCGGTGAGGTTGGGTAAACAACTTAATAAAAGTTAATATAACTGGGTTTTGTCCCTAGAAAATGGTTTGCCTCGTCGTTAGGCGATCGCCGGGTTTCCCCCAAAATTGAGCCAGAAGGAGAGACGCGGGGTTTTATAATAGGTTGAGAAATCCCTTGAGAAATCCGGGGTATTTTGGGGTGGGTTTTGACTCCCCTCTTTGTCCTTTCCTTTGGTTCCATGACCCAGCAATATCGGATTACGCTCCTCCCTGGTGATGGCATTGGCCCCGAAATTATGGCCGTTGCGGTAGATGTTCTCCAGGCGATCGCCCTTCAGTTTGATTTATCGTTCACCTTTCAGGAGGCTTTAATCGGTGGAGCGGCCATTGATGCCACCGGTCAGCCTTTACCGGAAGAAACGTTAACTCTCGCCAGGGCCAGTGATGCGGTCTTGTTAGCGGCGATCGGCGGATACAAATGGGACAACTTACCCCGTCAACAACGCCCTGAAACGGGTTTATTAGCGATTCGGGAAGGTTTAGGATTATTTGCCAATTTGCGGCCCGCGACCATTTTCCCCCAACTGATTGATGCCTCTAGCTTGAAGCGGGAAGTGGTGGAAGGTGTAGATATTATGGTTGTCCGGGAATTAACCGGCGGCATTTACTTCGGTCAACCCAAAGGCATTTTTAGCATGGAAACCGGCGAAAAGCGGGGGGTGAATACCATGGCTTACCGGGAATCGGAAATTGACCGCATTGCCAAAGTGGCCTTTGAAACCGCGCAAAAACGTGGTCATCGTCTCTGTTCCGTAGATAAGGCCAATGTTTTAGATGTTTCCCAACTCTGGCGCGATCGCGTTACCCAAATGGCCGGTCAATATCCGGATGTGGAATTATCCCATCTCTATGTAGATAATGCGGCCATGCAGTTAGTCCGAAATCCCCGCCAATTTGACACCATTGTGACCGGCAATCTCTTTGGGGATATTTTGTCCGATGAAGCGGCCATGTTAACGGGCAGTATCGGGATGTTACCGTCTGCGAGTCTAGGGGAAACGGGGCCAGGACTTTTTGAACCGGTGCATGGGTCAGCCCCCGACATTGCGGGTCAAGATAAGGCCAATCCTTTAGCCCAGGTTTTAAGTGCGGCCATGTTATTGCGCTATGGG
>JAYKIP010000410.1:0-5131 GCA_035286205.1 Merismopediaceae cyanobacterium | reverse complement strand
CGGTTATTAACCTTTTTTACGGTATCGGGTTATCTGGGGCTATCGGAAACCCTATTAGAATTTCCCCCCGGCACGGAAATTCCAGAGACGTTGCGCTCTGTTTCGACTTGGCAATAAGGATCGGTTTTGATGTTTGATTTTTATCCCTCTAAATCCTCCTGAGTTTAGTTTTTATCTTCCTAAATCTCTCTAAGTTTGTTTGTATCCTCCTAAATTCTCCCTAAGTTTGGTTTTATTCCCCTAAATCCCCCTTGGTAAGGGGGACTTGTAGATGAGATGTTAATTTATTTGTTGGCAAAGTAAGCGGCGAGGGCTTCTTCCACAATTTTGTTCATCGGACGGTTTTCCGAGGTGGAAGCGGATTTTAATCGCTCAAACATTTCATCGGGAACGCTCACCCGTCGTTGATTTTTGCGGGTATTGTTGGACTGATAATTGGCCGCAAAGGCTCGTAAGTTGTCAAAACCCACGCGATCGCAGAATTCACCAAAACTTTCCGGCGGTTGTCGTTCTTCGCGGAAATAAACTAAGAGGGGTTCAAAGAAAGTTTCCAGTTGATCGAGGGGCAATTTATCGGTATAGGGCTTCGCTAACTGGGTTTGATGGGGAGTTCCTCCTAACCAGACTTGATAGGTATCCGGTAAAATGCCGACAAAACCAATTTCGGCCATGTAGGGTCGCGCACAACCGTTGGGACAGCCGGTCATACGAATGACGATCGCCTCTTTGTCTAAGCCTACTTTTTTCAAGAGTTTATTGAGACGGGCATTGACTTTGGGGAGAATCCGCTCTGATTCCGCGATCGCCAGGCCACAGGTGGGTAGGGCGGGACAGGCCATGGAATAACGGGTGAGGACATCCACTTGATCGGGATTGACGACGACCCCATGGTTTTCTAATAGTTGGGTAATGGCCGCTTGATCCTGGGGCGCAATTTCGTAGAGCAGAATATTGTGATTGGCGGTTAAACGCAGAGGTAATTGATACTGCTCAATAATTTGCCGAAGAGCTTTTTTGAGTTGAAATTTACCCTGGTTTTTAATGCGCCCATTCTCCACCGAAATCCCTAAAAATAATTGGCCGTCTCCCTGGTCATGCCATCCTAAATAGTCTTGGTATTGCCAGGCGGGTAAGGGTTTAAAATCCCCCAGTTTTTTACCCAAATAGGTTTCCACTTGTTGACGGAATTTTTCAACTCCCCAATCGGCTAACAGATATTTCATCCGTGCATGACGACGTTCGTGGCGATCGCCGTAGTCCCGTTGGGTAGCGACAATAGCCTTCACCAAATCATAAACATCGGCTTTGTCAACGTAACCAATGGGATCTGCTGAACGGGGAAAGGTTTCTTCTTTATTGTGAGTCCGGCCCAAACCGCCGCCCGCCAAAATATTAAAACCTTCTAATTCACCCTTTTGGTTGGTAATGACGACTAAACTAACATCGTGGGTATAAACATCAATGGAATTATCCCCCGGTACCGTGACGCTACATTTAAACTTGCGGGGCATGAACTGAGTGCCATAGATCGGTTCCAGGGTATCCCCGGTGTTACTCCCGTTTAGGTTGCGTTGACGAGCCGCTTTGACCTCTGGGGCTTCCTCGGCACTAATCGCCTTTTCGCCATCTAACCAAATTTCGTAGTAGGCCCCGCTTTGGGGAGCTAACAGATCGGCAATATTATCGGCATATTCCCAGGCGTAACCGTAGTCTGGCTGGTTTTTAAAGGGAGCGGGAGGAGCCATCACGTTACGGTTAATATCTCCACAGGCCCCCAGGGTTGACCCCATATTTTTGACAATTGTGGCGATCGCCGTTTTCAAATTTTTCTTGAGGATGCCATGGATTTGCAGACCTTGACGGGTGGTGACGCGCAGGGTTTGATTGCCGTACTGATTGGATAAATCATCAATGGCCAGGTAAAGTTGCGGTGGAATAAAGCCCCCAGGATTCCGGGTACGCAACATGAACTGATAATCTTTCTCCTGGCCTTTTACCCGATTATCCCGATTATCCTGTTGGTAGGAACCATGAAACTTAAGGATTTGCACCCCATCGTTACTGAAATGGGTGGTATCTTGCAGGATTTCTGTGGCGACGGGTTCCCGCAGATAATTGCTACGTTGTTTTATGCCTTCTACTTTGGAGAGGGGACGATCAGAGGTGGTTACCATTGTGTTATCGGTCAAAGTTAATACTCTGCACAGCCAATTTCCGTGCGTTCCCCATTGTAGCCTGATTCTCGGCGATCGCTCCAAGGTTTACTCTTAAGATAAAGCCCTAATTGTTGTCTGTGACCCCGCCAAACCGAAAATGAATCCGATCGCCTCTGCTAAAAAGCAATCTCGTTGGCCCCTGCGGTGGGTACTGGTTATTCCGACCGTCCTGCAAACTATGATCGTCGTTGGGTTGGTGGGATGGCTGGCCGATCACAGTGGGCGAAAATCCGTTGAACGCTTGGCAGACCATAACATGGATGAAATGGGGGATAAAATTGAGCAATACTTAAGTAGTTATTTGCTGTTAGCCCAGTTGGTCAATCAACGGAATCGAGATGCTTTAGAATCCCAATTATTTGATAAAAATGATTTTAATTTCTTAGGCAAGTTATTTGTCTTACAAGTCAAGAACTATGGTTTTACCTACGTTAACTATGGCAATGAACAAGAGCAATTTATCGGAGCCGGTTACGTTCAGGGTCGCTTAGTGATCGAAGAAATTCAAGCCAATAGTTTACTGAAAGCCTATGCTGTTGATCCCCTTGGTAATCGTCTAAGGCCGCCCACCCTCTGGAAAAATCAAAATCCGACTCATTCGCCTTGGTATTGGCAAGCGGTTAAAGCCCAAAAACCCGTTTGGAGTCCCATTTACAACTGGCCGGATCTTCCCGATGAAATTTCTATTGCGGCCATTTCCCCCGTTTATGATCCTCAGAAAAAATTATTGGGAGTGGTCGGTATTGACTTGGGTTTGACGCAGTTAAGTCAATTTTTGCAAAAACCAAAATTTGAAAACCCTAGCACGATCGCCATTATTGAACCCTCTGGTTTGCTGGTGGCTACGTCCGAAAAAACCCCCGTCTATCAAGTGATTCAGGGGAAAGCTCAACGGATTAACCTCAAGGATTTTAAATCCTCGGTAACCCCGGCCTTTATCCAAGCCTTTGACGAGTATCAAAAATCGCCATCAAAACACCTTTTTCGAGAATCTCAAGATTATTTTATCCAGGCAGTCCCCTATCGAGATAAATACGGTTTAGATTGGATTATTTTAATTGCCTTACCCAAGTCCGATTTACTCTCAGAAATTCAAGCCAATCAGCAACGAACTGTCATTCTTTCCATTCTGGCCTTAATCGGGGCGATCGCCCTGGGAGTCATCACCAGTGAAAGGATTGTACGGCCCATGAACCAACTCCAAAACGCCGTCCAAAAAGTGGCCCAGGGAGATTTTCAACCCCAGGTGTTACCCAGTTCCATCCTGGAAATTCAACAGTTGGAAGACGCTTTTCGGGCCATGGCTCAACAGTTAAATCAAGCCTTTCAACAACAAAAACAACTCAATCAGGAAATTCGTCAACGGGAAAGTTTATTCCGTCGCTATTTTGAACAATCGTTGTTAGGCATTGCCATGACTTCTCCCGATAAAGGTTGGCTGGCGGCCAATGACCGTCTCTGTGAGATCTTGGGCTATAATTTCGCGGAACTGCAACGGATGACCTGGGAGGAAATGACCTATCCTGACGATCTGGCGGCGGATCTGGAACAATTTAATCGGGTGATGGCGGGGGAAATTGATGGTTACGAGTTAGATAAACGGTTTATTCATCGAGAGGGTCATACCATTGATGTGAGTCTGTCGGTGAAATGTTTACGTCAAGATGATGGGGCAGTGGATTATTTTGTGGCGATGATCCAGGACATTAGCGATCGCAAACGAGCGGAACAGGAACTCCAACGCAGTAACGAAGAATTGTTAAAAGCGACCCGTCTCAAAGATGAATTTTTAGCCACCATGAGTCACGAATTGCGGACTCCCCTCAACGCCATTTTAGGCATGGCAGAAAGTCTGCAAGAAGCCATCTATGGCCCTCTGCACCCCCCACAAATTAAGGCATTACAAACCATTGAAAAAAGTGCCTTTCATCTTTTGGATCTGATTAACGATATTTTGGATGTCGCGAAAATTGAAGCCGGAGAAATTCATTTAGATTGTCACCCAACTCCGGTGCGATCGCTCTGTCAAAGTAGTTTGGTGTTTGTTCAACCCCAGGCAGAGAAAAAGGGACTGCAACTGCTTTTAGACTGTCCCCCTGGTTTACCAGATCTATACGTAGATGAGCGGCGGATTCGTCAGGTTTTGATTAATTTATTGAACAATGCGGTGAAATTTACCCCCCAGGGCGGCACAGTGACCTTAACAGTGTCTTTAGCCGTTGAAACCCTGCTTACTGAGGCCGATCCCTTACCAACGGGCTTAAGATTAACGGTCAGTGATACCGGTATTGGCATTGCCCCTGAGCATTTAGCCCAAATTTTTACGCCCTTTTTCCAGGTAGAAAGTACTTTAAGTCGTCGTTATGAAGGGACGGGGTTGGGGTTAACCCTGGTCAAACGCATTGTAGAGCTTCATGGCGGAACCGTCTCAGTTCAGAGTACCTTAGAGAAAGGCAGTCATTTTTCCTTAGATCTGCCCTGTTTAATGATGACCGATTCTCCACTTCCTTCTTCTTCGGCTATGTCCTTAGACCCGGTTTTCCCGAATCCTGATGCTCCTCTGATTCTCTTAGCAGAAGATCATCCCAGTAATGTGATCACCATTGAGAGTTATTTAGAAGCCAAAGGGTATCGTTTAATCGTGGCGGAAAATGGCCAGGAGGCGATCGCCCTCGCTCAGACGGAAAAACCGGATTTAATTTTGATGGATATTCAAATGCCGGTCTTAGACGGATTAAGTGCGATCCGACAATTACGACAAGATCCAGCGTTTCAAACCCTACCCATTATTGCCTTAACCGCTTTGGCCATGGCGGGCGATCAAGAAAAATGTTTACAGGCTGGAGCGAACGATTACCTCAGCAAACCCGTGAGACTGCGCGAGTTAGTGGAATGTATTCAAAAATGGTTAAAAA
>JAYKIP010000409.1:0-5883 GCA_035286205.1 Merismopediaceae cyanobacterium | reverse complement strand
CCCAGATAATAATCCCTCGTCCCTTTGGCATCTAAAGCCTCTCCTAAACGGTTTAAAGCGTGAATATAGGCCGAAGTGCGTAGATCTGTGCTAAATTCCTGGGCAATACGCCACACGGCCTCCGCTTCCGGTACCATGCGGGTTTTAAGATGCTCATTAACCTCCGTGACATTCCAATATAAACCACTGCGGTTTTGTACCCATTCAAAATAACTAACCGTTACGCCCCCGGCATTGACTAAAATATCGGGAAAAACGTAAATACCTTTGCGTTGAAGAATGGCATCGGCTCCAGAAGTAATCGGGCCATTGGCCACTTCAAAAATGTAACGGGCTTTCACCTGCTCGGCATTGGCTTCGGTAATTTGATTTTCTAGGGCGGCTGGCACCAGCACATCTACGTCGAGGGCTAACAGTTCCTCATTGCTGAGACTCACGTTGTCACCGATATTGCAGACCGTATCTTTACAATACATTTCTGTAATACTCCGATGGTTGCGTTTATAGGCCAAAATACTGGGAATATCTAACCCTTTTTCGTTGTAAATGCCTCCCTGGGAATCGCTCACCGCAACGACTTTATAACCAGCTTTGTATAAACATTCCGCAACCACCATTCCCGCATTCCCAAAACCCTGCACCGCGATCGCCGTATTACTGGGTAATTGTTCAAAACGGGGTAACATCGCCCGCATAATATAGTAAGCTCCGGTGCCAGTTGCTGTATTGCGGCCTTGGCTCCCGCCCATGGTAATGGGTTTACCGGTGACCACTCCCGGACTAATTTGCCGACGGATAATACTGTACTGATCCATCATCCAGCCCATGATCATTTCATTGGTATAGACATCAGGAGCCAAAATATCAATGTCGGGGCCAATAAAGTCGGCGATCGCCTCAATATAACCGCGACTTAAACGCTCTAACTCTGGCTTAGATAACTCCTTGGGGTTCAGAGTAATACCGCCTTTTGCCCCCCCAAAGGGTAGATTTAACAACGCACATTTAAAAGTCATCCAAAACGCGAGGGATTGTACCTCATCCATCGTGACGCGGGGATGGTAGCGGACTCCGCCTTTGCCGGGCCCCCTCGTATCGTCGTAACGCACCCGATAGCCTTGGAAAATACGCAGTGCTCCATTATCCAACCGCACCGGAATCGAGACACTTAAACTGGTCTTGGGAAATTTCAGTCGTTCACTGGCATCTTCAGAAATGGAGACATACTTCAGGGCATTGGCTAACCGTTTACTCGCATCGGTAAATAAGGATTCAGACATGGAATGTACACTCCTTAACCCTTTTTGATAAATTGGGGATCAGGCAAGATAGCAGGGGATCAATTTAAATCGCTTTATCTTGCAGAATATAGGGTTTTCTTGGCTATTTTCTATTGTAGCGAATTAGGACGGATAACTTGCTATTTTTTATCAAAAACTTAGGGCAAAAAAGTCTGCCCCATAGCCCAGAGACCGAAAGCTTGACAGACCGCCCCGGCGAAAATAAACCGTTTTCTTGGTCACATCCCGGACAGAAGCCGCTACCCTAAGAAAACGACTGCTTGGAGGTAGGCAAGATTGGAAACGGTGGAGTTTGATGTGATTGTGGTGGGGTCAGGAGCCGCAGGGCTTTATGCCACCCTCTGTTTACCCGAATCGTTACGCATTGCTTTAATTACGAAGGATCAACTGAAAACGGGAGCCAGTGGTTGGGCCCAGGGAGGAATTGCGGCGGCCATTTCGCCTACGGATTCCCCTCATCTTCATTTTCAAGACACCCTAGAGGCCGGGGCGGGATTATGTGACCCGGCGGCGGTGCAATTTTTAGTGGAACAGGCCCCCCAATGTATTGCGGATTTAGTCAATTTAGGGGTGAGTTTTGATCGCAAAGGTGCTGAGTTAGCCCTGACCCTAGAGGCGGCCCATTCCCGTCCCAGGGTGCTTCATGCGGCGGATACCACCGGTCGAGCCATTGTCAGTACGCTGATGGAGCAGGTGTTGGGCCGGGATAATGTGCAGATTTTTTCCCAGGCGATCGCCCTCAGTTTAGCCATAGACCCGGTGACCCAGGCCTGCTGTGGTGTGAGCGTGTTGCAGGATCAACAGGTACGCTGGCTAGGAGCGCGAGCGGTTTTATTGGCAACGGGGGGCGGGGGTCAAGTCTTCGCTCAATCTACTAATCCGGCGGTAAGTACAGGGGATGGTATTGCTTTAGCCTGGCGGGCCGGGGCCGTCCTACGGGATTTGGAATTTTTTCAGTTTCATCCGACAGCCCTCACGAAACCCGATGCTCCCCATTTCCTAATTAGTGAAGCAGTACGAGGGGAAGGAGCGCATTTATTAGACCGTCGGGGTCATCGCTTTATGTTTGATTACCACCCCAAAGGGGAATTAGCTCCGAGGGATGTGGTCAGTCGTGCCATTTTCCAGCATTTAGCGGCCACCGAGGCCGATCCCACCCAAGCCACCGTCTATCTGGATTTGAGTCCCATTGAGCCAGAACGCATTCGTTACCGTTTCCCTAATATTATTGAGCATTGTCAACGCTGGGGCATTGATGTCTTTCACGAACCGATTCCCGTTGCCCCGGCGGCCCACTATTGGATGGGAGGTATTAAAACTGATTTAACCTGTCAGACTTCGATTCCCGGCCTCTACGCCCTGGGGGAAACCAGTAGCACGGGAGTCCATGGAGCGAACCGGTTAGCCAGTAATTCGTTATTGGAATGTATCGTTTTTGCCGAGCAATTAGCCGCCCTAGCCCTGCCGCCCCTGGCGACATTACCCCCGGTGACGGAAACCTTAACCCTGGCTCCCACCTGGGCCGAGGATTGGCCCGTGATTGACCAGATCCGCCGTGAATTACCGATTTTAATGTGGCAAGCCGCCGGCATTTGTCGGACTCAACAACCCTTAACCCAGGCGATCGCCCAGGTCAGCACTTGGCAAATGCAATTTCAGGGTCTGGCTCTTACCCAAGCCTTAACCGCCATCCAACCGGGTCAAACGCTTTGCCTAACCACACCTTTGGCAGAGGGTCAACTCCGGTGCTGGTCAGAAACCCGTAATTTGTTAGACATTGCCTACCTCATCTTAAAAAGTGCGTTATTTCGGGAGGAAAGTCGGGGCGGTCATTACCGGCTGGATTTTCCCGCAACACAACCCGAATGGCAGGCACATACCCTTGTCCAGGGAGCGCAGTGGTTCACCGAAGCCGTTACCCCGGCAATCACCCGTGATTAAATTCCGGCTGGCTTAAACCGGGTAAAGATGTCAATTTACGGCGATCCCCGACTCTGATAGACTTTGACTGATAACAAAACAGATTCAACATAGGGAAACCTACGTTAGCAGTTGGGAGGCTTGTCTCGTGGAAAGTACACTCGGTTTAGAAATTATTGAAGTCGTTGAACAAGCGGCGATCGCCTCAGCTAAATGGATGGGGAAAGGCGAAAAAAACACCGCCGATCATGTGGCCGTAGAGGCTATGCGGGAACGGATGAATAAAATCCATATGCGCGGTCGGATTGTGATTGGAGAAGGGGAACGGGATGAAGCTCCCATGCTCTATATTGGCGAAGAAGTTGGGATTTGTACCCGTGAAGATGCCAAAGCCTATTGCAATCCCTATGAATTAGTGGAAATTGATATTGCCGTTGACCCCTGTGAAGGCACGAACTTAGTCGCCTATGGTCAAAATGGTTCCATGGCCGTTCTCGCCATTTCCGAGAAAGGGGGATTATTTGCGGCTCCCGATTTTTATATGAAAAAATTAGCGGCTCCCCCCGCCGCCAAAGGTCATGTAGATATTAATAAATCCGCTACCGAAAACCTCAAAATTTTATCCGACTGTCTCAATCGTTCCGTTGAAGAATTGGTCGTGGTGGTGATGGATCGTCCCCGTCACAAGGATTTAATTCAGGAAATTCGTAAAGCCGGGGCGCGGGTGCGTTTAATCAGTGATGGTGACGTTTCTGCCGCTATTTCTTGTGCTTTTTCGGGAACCAATATTCATGCTTTGATGGGCATCGGTGCCGCTCCGGAAGGGGTGATTTCTGCCGCCGCCATGCGTTGTTTAGGCGGTCACTTCCAGGGTCAGTTAATCTATGATCCGTCGGTGGTACAAACGGGATTAATTGGGGAAAGCCGGGAAGGCAACCTAGAGCGTCTGAAATCCATGGGCATCGAAGACGGCGATCGCGTGTATGACACCCACGAATTAGCCAGTGGCAACACCGTGTTATTTGCCGCCTGTGGTATTACCCCTGGTACCTTAATGGAAGGGGTGCGCTTCTTCCATGGTGGAGCCCGGACTCAGAGCCTAGTCATCTCGACCCAATCGAAAACCGCTCGTTTTGTAGATACCGTTCACCTCTTTGAATCTCCGAAAGTGATTCAACTGAAGTAAGCAATCCCAGGGAACTTTGACGAGATTCCCTTAAACAATGCCCCAGGTTTCTCGGAATTTTTTACCAGACCCTGGGGATTGTTATGGTTATCAGTTATGGCCGTCTGGACGGACTAACGTTGATGGGTCAGAATTTTTTCCTGAGAAGAAGTGAAACGCGGCAGAGAACCCGCACGACAGAGAATTTCCACCGAATTATTGGGACTTTCCACTAACACCACCTTTTCCAGTTCTACCCCTAATTGCTGGATCGGTTCCTGTAGCAGTTGAGCCGTGTAAAGAGCGATATTTTCAGCAGTGGGGACAACCTCCGCAAAGTGGGGAATATCCTTATTTAAAAAGGTATGATCAAAGGGTTCAACCACCAAATCATTAATCAGGTCTTGTAATTGACCCAAATCGGCAACCATCCCCGTGCGTTCGTCCATTTCCCCTGTTACCGAAATTTCCAAATGGTAATTATGCCCATGGCCATTGACCCTGGCGCATTTACCGTAAATAGCAGTATTTTCCTCTAGGCTGAGGTCGGGGAGGGCCAAACGGTGGGCGGCACTAAAGTGAGTTTTCAGCGTTAACGTTGCTTCCATAGCGTTTCCTTGGTAATCGGCCCAGAGTTCAGGATGTTCAAAGAGGCGAATCTTAACGAGGGGGAGATGGGGAGCTAACCGTTCCCAAATCACTTTGGCAATGTTTTCCGTCGTCGGTAAAGTCTGTTGAAATTCGGGCCAGGCATCATTGAGAAAACCATAATCCAGTTGACTGGTCACTTCCTGTTTGATGACTCGCTTCACCGTTGACAGATTTTCCACCATACCAAAGCGATCCAATTCTCCCCACAGGGAAACGTACAGGACATAATTATGGCCGTGACCGGGAAAACGGCTACAGGCTCCAAAAACTTCCTGATTACGATTTTCATCCCATTCTGGCAACCAGTAACGATGACTTGCGGAAAATTGCGCCCGACGATGGATGATACATTGCATGGTGATAACCAAACGGGTTGTAAAGGTTTGTTAAGTTCGCGCTTTTCCTACGATACCGCAAGCGGTTGGGTCTGGGATACCGAGCCAGGAACTTTTTGCCTTAGCCGCCCTTCGCAAAACTGCCCATTACTAAGGCGGACAGTAGAATACCGGGAACAAGGAGGACAATCAGCATGAGTAATTGATCGGGGGTCATGGGAGTTTTCTCTCGGCAAACATGAAGTTAGTTATGTTTTAGGATAGCGGATGTTTTTTCTGAGCGCGAAAACCGTGCGACTTTTTTCAATATTGGCCGATTCTTGACGGTGGCAATGGAGAAGGAGACGAGAAGAAAACGGCGATCGCCTTTGGATAGGGTTAGCAATAGGGCAAACGCATCTAAATTCTAGACTCCTTATCCGATAAGGCTTTTAGCGTTTCAGAAAAATCAACTATGATCTCGGAAACCCTTATCCAGCCTACCTTTCAAAAATAAGATGCGTTCGCCCTG
>JAYKIP010000408.1:0-4832 GCA_035286205.1 Merismopediaceae cyanobacterium | reverse complement strand
CAGGGAGAAGCCACTCCGATCCTAGAGGGCAATATTCCTTGGGAAATTATGGCCCAACGGCTACAGGCTTTAGGCATTCTCTAGGATTTAATGGTTACGGCATAACGGTTATAGTGAGAGAGCAATATCATTAACACTGGCAAACGTTTCAACGGTTCATGGGTAAGCAACGCATTCTTTCGGGAGTTCAACCAACGGGTAATCTCCATCTGGGTAATTATTTTGGGGCGATTCGTAACTGGGTTAATTTACAAGAACAGTACGATAACTTCTTTTGTGTGGTAGATTTACACGCGATTACGGCTCCTCACAATCCCCAAACCCTTGCCCAGGATACCTACACGATCGCCGCGTTATATTTGGCCTGTGGCATTGACCTGCGTTACTCCACCATTTTTGTGCAATCCCATATTGCCGCCCATAGTGAACTGGCTTGGCTATTAAACTGCCTTACGCCTTTAAACTGGCTAGAACGCATGATTCAGTTTAAGGAAAAAGCCCTTAAACAGGGGGAAAATGTCAGTGTCGGTCTCTTGGATTATCCTGTGTTAATGGCGGCGGATATTTTACTCTACTCTGCCGATAAAGTTCCCGTTGGCGAAGATCAAAAACAACATTTAGAGTTAACCCGCGATATTGTCATTCGCATTAATGATCAATTTGGGAGTAAAGACCGTCCCGTTTTAAAATTGCCCGAACCCTTAATTGCTCAGGCGGGAGCGCGGGTGATGAGTTTGACCGATGGCACGAAAAAAATGTCAAAATCCGATGAGTCGGAACTGAGTCGCATTAATTTGTTAGACCCGCCGGATTTAATTCAGAAAAAAATTAAAAAGTGTAAGACTGACCCCATTAAAGGATTAACGTTTAACGATCCCGACCGGCCAGAATGTCACAATTTATTAACCCTTTATGGTCTGTTAACCAATCAGCCCCAGGAAGTCGTCGCCCAAGAATGTCAAGACCTCGGCTGGGGCCAGTTTAAACCTCTGCTAACGGAAGCGGCGATCGCGGCCCTGCAACCGATTCAAGACCGGTATCAGGCGATTATGGATGATAAAGGCTATTTGCAATCCGTTTTGCGGGAAGGGCGTTTTAAAGCCGAAGAAGTGGCCCATCAAACCCTGAACCGGGTGAAGGATGCGTTAGGGTTTCTCCCCCATTTTTAACCGGATTTAACCGAATCTTTCTAGCCCCTAGAATCTGGCCTCGGTTTTCTGCTTGCGGAATGACCACCGCGATCGCCGAACCGGTTAGGCCGCATCGGGAAAAGTTTGGGCAAAATCCTCTAACAAATCCTCTAATTCACTAATGGCCTGGGTGACATCTAATTTGAGGATACCGAGGTTGGGTTGTTGGGCCAGATTGAGCAAAAATTCTTGCTTGCCCTTCATTTGCTGAACACGCTCAATTAATTGATTTTTTTCCATGGAACAATCCTCGTAGTTCACGCTAGAATGAATCCATGATTACACGCAGAGTTACATTTCGGCTATATCCTTCTAAATCTCAATCGGCAAAGCTGTTTGAGGCGAGAAGACTTCACGCCTATTTGTATAACGCCTGTGTGGAACATCGTAAAACCAGTTATCAGAAATTCGGGAAGTCTGTTAGCTATTTTGAGCAACAGGCAGCCATCGTTCCTTTCAAAGAATGTTGGCCCGAATATAAATCCTTGAATCACGGCTCCTTGCAGGCAACTGTTAAGCGGGTTGATTTTGCGTTTCAACGCTTTTTCAAGGGACTAGGTGGGTATCCAAAGTTTCATTCGATTCGTCAATATTCTGGTTGGACTTATCCCGATGCCCGTCAGGGCTTTAAGGTTCACAGTATTGGCGAAAATGGCTATCTCGAACTTCGTGACTTGGGTATTCAGCTCCAGATGCGAGGGAAAGCTCGTCAATGGGGAACGCCTAGTACCTGCACGATTGTTTACCGTCACGGTAATTGGTATGCCTCCATCACCGTTAAATGTGAAGAAATCCTTCGTAAAACAGGAACAGGAGCCATTGGAATAGATTTTGGGACACTCACCGCCATTGCGTTAAGTGATGGAACCAAGATAGAAAACCCTCGCTTTCTTGCTAATACCCAGGAGAAAATCAAAAAGACTTCTAAGCAAAAAAGATGCAAAAAAGCCCCCAACCATAAGAAACGAGTTAGAGGCTCTAAGCGATGGAAGAAAGCGTCCAAGAAGGTGGCAAAACTGCAAAGAAAAGCAGCTAATCAACGTCAGGATTGGGCGCATAAAGTGTCAACACAGATCGTTAGCTGTAATAGCATGGTTGCCACTGAAAAATTAAATATAAAAGGGATGACCCGCAAGGCTAAAAAAGGAAAGCGTAAACACCAGAAATCTGGATTGAATCGCTCTATTTTAGATGTGGGATGGGGCATGACCCGCGACATGATTGAGTATAAACTCGGTGAATGTAACGGAGTTTTTGTTGAGGTTCCAACTCAAAAAGTGAAACCTTCTCAGACCTGTCCTAAATGCGGTTATCAGGAGAAAAAGACTTTGGCTCAACGCACTCACGAGTGTAAAAAATGTGGCTACACCAATGACAGGGATGTAGTAGCCGCCGAAGTAATGCTGTCATGGGCGATTGGAACGGTCGTCCCTAATCGTGGAGAAGAAAGCTCTACTGAGAAACCCCCAGTTAAATCCTGGGTCGGGTTTCAGCAACTTTCTTCGGCGAAGCGACAGAAACTCCAATCTCAGCGTAGCGGATTGGAGTAGTTCATTCCAGTATGATAGAGACTGGCCTATTTGCTCACCGAATCATGAACGCTTTACCGCAACGGGGTCATCTCCTCACCGAGCAAGTGAATCCCCATAGTCAAAACCTGGATCAGCTCTCCTGCTTGGAATTAGTGGATCTCTTCAATCAGGAAGATGCTCAAACCCTCAAGGCGATCGCCGGAGCGAGGGAAGCTCTAGCCCAGGCCATCGAGTTAACCAGCACAGCCCTACGACAGGGGGGCCGGTTATTTTATATTGGAGCGGGAACCAGTGGGCGTTTAGGGGTTTTAGATGCCGCAGAATGTCCTCCCACCTTTTGCACACCGCCAGAAATGGTACAGGGGATTTTAGCGGGCGGGGCGGCGGCCCTGGTGAAAAGTTCCGAAGGTTTGGAAGATATTTGGGCCGATGGCGAAAAAGCCGTGGAGGATTACGGGATCGGCCAAGGGGATGTGCTGGTGGGGATTACGGCGGGTGGAACCACTCCCTATGTCCAAGGAGCCTTAGCCACAGCGAAAAAACGGGGCGCAACAACGATTTTTATGGCCTGTGTCCCGACAGAACAGGTGGTGATCGCGGTGGATGTGGATATTCGGTTATTAACGGGGCCTGAAATTTTGGCGGGATCTACTCGATTAAAGGCGGGGACGGTCACCAAAATGGCCTTGAATATTCTTTCGACGGGGACAATGGTTAAACTGGGCAAAGTCTATGGCAATCGCATGATTGATGTGGCAGTTACGAATAGCAAACTGGAAGACCGGGCGTTGCGAATTTTACAGGATTTAACCCAACTCAGTCGCTCAGAATGTGTCGAACTCCTCGAAAAAAGCGATCGCCGGGTGAAATTGGCTTTACTGATGCACTGGTCAGGAATAGACGCAGTAACCGGTCAGGATTTATTAGATCGTCACCAGGGCAATTTACGGGAGGCTTTAGCCCAAGTTTAGCGTTTTTAGGTAAATGTTATAAATCTATTAAATTTATTAAATTTATTAAAAATTATGTTTAATCTCTCGGAAACAACGGCGATCGCCATCATTCTGCTCCTAGCGGGAGGCGTGTTAGCCTGGGGGTATCAACGCTCTAAACCCTTTGGCAAATTAGGCTTACTGGCGTGGATACAGTCGGCGGTTTTAATGGCTCCCTGGTTAATTTTCTTTACGCTGTTTGCCCTGGGAATTTATATCAATTTGATTGGTGTTTTGTTGCTTTTAATTATTTCCGCCGGGGTTTACATCTATCTGGGAAAACAGTTAAGGGACGCGGGCCAATCCGAGATGCTCCAACAACGAGCCGCCCAACGCTTAAAGGCCCTAGAGCAGGAGAGTTTAGGCGATCAGAATAATCCAGGCAATAATCTGGGGAATCTCCCCGGTAATCTCCCGGAATCTTTACCGATTCCCGATCAGGATCTCGCCCAAATTAAAAGTATTTTCAGCATTGATAGCTTTTTTGCAACGGAAACGATTTCCTATCAAGATGGGGCAATCTTTCGCGGCAATTTACGCACCGATCCCGACATCGCTTATCCAAAACTGAGTGAAAAATTAACCAACGTTTTAGGAGATAAATATCGTCTATTTTTAGTAGATGGCATTGAAGGTCGGCCGGTTGTGGTGGTGTTACCCAGTAGTAATGATCCCCAACCCATGACCTGGCCCCAGAAAAATTTAGTGGCGGTTTTAGGGGTGGCAACGGTGGTCACCAGTTTAGAGGCGATCGCCAATTTATTAAGCTTTGATTTATTTACGGACTGGCAACGGTATCCAGAAACCTTACCCCTCGCGGTCGGATTTTGGTTAATTTTAGGGGTTCATGAAATCGGTCATGGGTGGATGGCCAAAAAGCATCAAATTAAACTCAGTTGGCCCTTCTTTTTACCCACCTGGCAAATTGGTTCCTTTGGAGCCGTGACGCGCTTTGAATCCCTCTTGCCCAATCGTTCAGTCATGTTTGATGTGGCGATCGCCGGGCCAGCTTTGGGGGGAATCTTATCGTTAATTTTATTGTTTTTAGGGTTAGTGCTTTCCCATCCCGGCAGTTTATTTCAGGTTCCGACTCAATTTTTTCAAGGCTCAATTTTAGT
>JAYKIP010000407.1:0-2618 GCA_035286205.1 Merismopediaceae cyanobacterium | reverse complement strand
TTAACAATAAAATCAAGCTGCTCAAACGGCAAGCTTATGGCTTTACTAATTTTGACCATTTGCGGATGAGACTCCTTGCCGCTTTCTTTGATTAGTTTTATTTATAACCGTCATTCCCAGAGAGCCGCTCTGCCAGAGTTCCTAATCGGCATAACTGAACATTAAACCTCGTCTAACTTGAAACCCGTAGTTTTTCTTCGTCAGGTTCAGAGTGAGATTTAACCCATAAGCGATCGGCAATAGATTGATTTAATTAGCTTCCCCTAAGCTTTTCCTAATAATTGCAGTTGATGTAAACTCGCATAAAGTCCCTGATAATTTAATAATTGATCATGATTACCCGACTCCACAATTTCCCCCTGTTTTAAGACAAAAATGTGGTCAACATGACGAATCGTGGAAAGCCGGTGAGCAATAATAATCGTCGTGCGGTTTTCCATTAAATGTAATAGAGCTTCCTGAATTTTGGCTTCCGTTCCCACATCTAAACTTGCCGTTGCTTCATCTAGCACTAACACTTCCGGTTCTCGGATCGCAACCCGTGCAAAAGCTAATAGCTGTTTTTGTCCCCCCGATAAATTACTGCCTCTTTCTCGTAGTTCCGTGTTATACCCCTGGGGCAACGCTTCAATTAAAGAAGCCACATTGGTTAATTGAGCCGCTCTTTGGACTTCACTTAACGGGTAATTTTCCCCTAAAGTGATATTACGTTTTACATCCCCGGCAAATAGAAAACTTTCCTGTAAAATGACCCCAATATAACGTCGTAATTCCGTTTGGGATAACTCCCGAATATCAATGCCATCTACTAAAATTCGGCCCTGGGTAGGATCATACAGGCGACAGAGTAAACGAATAATCGAACTTTTCCCCGCGCCCGTTGGCCCCACAAAGGCAATTTTTTCACCAGGTTTAATCACAAAATTCAAGTTTTTTAACACAAATTCATCGGATTTATAGGCAAACCACACATTTTCAAAGCGGATTTCTCCCCGCAAACTGGGATCGGGACGATCGCCAACTAATTGACTCAAATGATGTTGATCTTTAACTTCAATCGGTTCATTCATTAATTCCCCAATGCGTTCGATCGCCGTAAATCCTGATTGGAACATGGTAAATTTATCGGCAAATTGACGGAGGGGATTAAATAACCGTTGAGCATAGAGAATAAAGGCGGCTAAATCCCCAAAACTGAGGGCATCCCTTAAGACTAAAATTCCCCCTAACCATAAAACCCCGGCGATCGCCACTAAACTAATCCATTCCAATGTCGCTGAAACCGCAGAATCATGGAAAATGGTGCGGTCAATTTCCTGACGATAACAACGATTCACTCCCCGAAATAGATCAGCATTATAGGCTTCCCGGCGAAATAATTGCACCACATTAATCCCCGTGATATTCTCCTGAAGCATGGAATTTAACTTAGATAATTCTTCCCTCGCTTGATAGTTTGCCTTACGGAATTGCTGTTGAAAATAAATAATTAAAAACGTCACCGGAATCAACATTCCCACTAACAATAAGGCTAATTGCCACTGCAACCAAAACACCGTGATAATAATCGCCCCAATGGAAATCAAATCACTGACAGCCCCGATCGCCCCACTGGCAAACACATCCCCCAGGGCTTCCACATCGCTGGTTAACCGAGTGACTAAACGACCGACGGGGGTACGATGGAAAAAATTCACCGAAAGGGAAGTAACATGGGTAAATAAATCATTTCTCACATCGGCGGTAATTTCTTGCCCCATTTTCTGAACTAAATAACCCTGGGTTCCCAGAAAAATTAAGCGGATAACAATCGTTAATAATAAAAAGATAACCAGTTTTTGTAACGCAGTCGCTAATGGTAAATTCTCTAAAAAGGGCCAAACTGATTCCTTTCTTAAGAGAGAAACGGCCTGACCAATAATTAAGGGTTGAATTGCCCCAGTAAAAGCCACCGGTATTAACAGGAAAACTGACACCAATAAAAGGCGAGGATAGCGTTTAACGTAGGGAAACAGTTTGAGAACTAATCGCCAATCGTTTTCTTGAAGTCGTGGAGTAGGAGAAGCAATACCAGGGGAAACCGTCATGGTTAGAATTTAATGTGATTAAAAATCTGATA
Source organism: Merismopediaceae cyanobacterium (assembly GCA_035286205.1). Classification (GTDB taxonomy): domain Bacteria; phylum Cyanobacteriota; class Cyanobacteriia; order Cyanobacteriales; family Microcystaceae; genus Woronichinia. Next base: position 499 of record JAYKIP010000407.1, on the reverse strand, counting down.
AAAAACTTAATAAAAACTTAATAAAAAACACTATTCAATACGGGATTTTCTTAATACTCCCGACGCAAGTTATCAAGGCGTAGATTCTTCCGGCGGCGTTAACCGATCCAAAATAGTGGTTAATTTGTCATCTATTTTTTCAAATTGCGTCAAATAATAGGATTGCACTTCATAGAAATCTGCCTGGGCGGCGGCTAATCGGGCCATCCACTCAAAAACATGGGCGCGGTCTTTTTCATAACGTCTTTCCCGTTCTTTACGTTCGGCACGATCTTCGGCTAACTGATGGGAAAGGGCTTCAATACTTTTCGCGTTAGAGTCTGTGCGATTTTTTAACTCCATTAAACTGGTATTAAGAGCTTGCATATTCTGGCTTATTACTTCGTTGAGAGCTTCAATGCTTTTAGCGTTGCCTTCTACGAGGGATTCGATACGGTCTAAACGGTCTGTCATCGGACATTTTCTCCAGATTAGTTGGGTAAAATAGTTAGGTAAAAAT
>JAYKIP010000406.1:0-8561 GCA_035286205.1 Merismopediaceae cyanobacterium | reverse complement strand
TCCGGGCGTTTGAACCGACCCAAGCCGAAGAAACCTACTCGATGGTGACCGCGAACCGTTTCTGGTCGCAAATTTTCGGGATTGCGTTTTCTAACAAACGGTGGTTACACTTCTTCATGCTGTTTGTGCCGGTAACCGGGTTATGGATGAGTGCGGTCGGCATTGTGGGTTTAGCGTTAAACCTGCGGGCCTATGACTTCGTATCCCAAGAGTTACGGGCGGCAGAAGACCCTGAATTTGAAACCTTCTATACCAAAAATATTCTGTTGAACGAAGGGATGCGGGCTTGGATGGCCCCCCAAGATCAACCCCACGAAAACTTTATCTTCCCTGAGGAGGTTCTCCCCCGTGGTAACGCTCTCTAATACCCCAGGTTTTGGGGGTCGTGACATTGAATCTACCGGCTTTGCTTGGTGGTCGGGTAATGCCCGCTTAATCAACTTGTCCGGTAAACTGCTCGGTGCTCACGTTGCCCATGCTGGTTTAATCGTTTTTTGGACGGGGGCTATGACCCTGTTTGAAGTGGCTCACTTTATTCCCGAAAAACCCATGTATGAACAGGGCTTAATCCTGTTACCCCACTTAGCTACCCTCGGTTGGGGTGTGGGCCCTGGTGGTGAAATCATTGATACCTTCCCCTATTTTGTGGTTGGGGTATTACACCTCATTTCTTCTGCTGTTTTAGGTTTAGGCGGTATTTATCACGCCATTCGCGGCCCCGAAACCCTCGAAGAATATTCCAGCTTCTTTGGCTATGACTGGAAAGATAAAAACCAAATGACCAACATTATTGGGTATCACCTGATTCTGTTAGGTTGTGGTGCTTTATTGCTGGTCTTTAAGGCCATGTTCTTTGGTGGAGTTTACGATACCTGGGCCCCCGGTGGTGGTGACGTTCGGGTAATTACCAATCCGACCCTTAATCCGGCGATCATCTTTGGTTATCTAATCAAAGCCCCCTTTGGTGGTGAAGGTTGGATCATCAGTGTCAACAACATGGAAGATATTATCGGCGGTCACATCTGGATCGGCCTGATCTGTATCTTTGGTGGTGTCTGGCATATTCTCACCAAACCCTTTGGTTGGGCGCGTCGGGCGTTCATCTGGTCTGGGGAAGCCTATCTTTCCTACAGTCTGGGTGCGTTGTCCATGATGGGCTTCATTGCTTCGGTCTTTGTTTGGTTTAACAATACGGCCTATCCCAGTGAATTTTATGGCCCGACAGGGATGGAAGCCTCTCAATCCCAAGCCTTTACCTTCCTGGTGCGTGACCAACGGATGGGTGCTAACATTGCGTCTGCCCAAGGCCCCACTGGCTTAGGGAAATACCTCATGCGTTCTCCCACTGGGGAAATTATCTTCGGTGGTGAAACCATGCGCTTCTGGGATTTCCGTGGCCCCTGGTTGGAGCCTCTGCGTGGCCCCAATGGTCTGGATCTCGACAAACTGCGTAACGATATTCAACCCTGGCAAGTCCGTCGGGCTGCTGAATATATGACCCATGCGCCTTTAGGTTCTTTGAACTCGGTGGGTGGAGTCATCACTGACGTTAACTCGTTTAACTATGTATCTCCCCGTGCTTGGTTGGCGACTTCTCACTTTGTTCTCGGTTTCTTCTTCTTAGTTGGCCACCTCTGGCACGCGGGTCGTGCTCGTGCGGCGGCGGCGGGCTTTGAGAAAGGGATTGATCGTGAGTCGGAACCCTGCTTGGCAATGCCGGATCTCGACTAATTTCTTTAGTCCTTTACGATGAGACTCCTACCAAACCGGTGGGAGTTTCTTTGTAGAATCCATTTTTCTATCTACCGAATACAGATTAGAGCCTCCTGAATAAGAGTTTGTTCTGCTAAAATTGAGTCATGGCAATACACTAAATTCAAAAAAATGAAAATCAAAGCGATTATCCACCCCGCCGAAGAAGGTGGGTACTGGGCTGAAGTTCCGGCTTTAGCAGGTTGTATAACCGAGGGTGATAGCATGGATGAAGTCATCAATAATCTTCAAGATGCCATCCAAGGTTGGTTAGAAGTTGCCAACGAAAGCCAAAAACCGGACTCTACCTCAAAACTCATTGAAATCGCAATATGAAATCAATCTCAGGGAAACAACTCTGTAAGATTGTTGAGAGAAAGGGTTGGACTCTCAAAAAAATTACGGGCAGTCATTACATTTATGAAAAAACAGATGAAGATAAAATTATTTCGATTCCGGTACATCGAAATCAAGACTTAAAGTTAGGAACTTTAAAATCAATCATGAAGATAGCCCAATTATCAGAAAGTGATCTCAGTTAGGTGGGGGTAATTCCTGCTCTGTCGTGGAAGTTGTTGGGGCAAAACTATCGCCGGTTTAAAATAACGGCACATTCTACGTGGGCGGTTTGGGGGAAGAAGTCGGCTCCCTGAATCCAGTGAATTTGATAGGTTTGGTCTTCGCAAAGGGTCTTAAGATCCCTGGCGAGGGTACTGGGTTGACAACTGATATAGCCAATTTGAGCGGGAGATAATTGTTTTAAGGTTTCGAGGACTCGGCGATCGCAACCTTTACGGGGGGGGTCTAACAGAACGATGTCGGGATGCTCCGTCAGTTGAGGCAGAAGGTCTTCCACTCGCCCGGCATGAAAGGTTACATTGGTAATTTGATTGAGTTGGGCATTCTGCATCGCTTGTTCCACCGCCTGGGGATGAATTTCCAGACCGATCGCCGTTTTTACCCGTTGGGCTAGGGGTAAGGTAAACGTTCCCACACCACAATAGGCATCCAGCAAAACTTCTTGACCCGTGAGGGATAACTGTTGACGTAAAAGCTCCAGTAACGCTTCCGCCGCTTCCGTATGGACTTGGAAAAAGGTATCGGGTCTCAGATCAAACTGGAGATCAGCAAAAATTTCTCGACAACTGGTCTGCCCGGCGATCGCCCTGGTTTCTGGCCCAAAAATTACATTATTCGGTTCCGGTTGCAGATTTAAAGCCACCCCCACCAGATGGGGATAACGCTCTAGCCAAATTTCCGCTTGCTTTTTCAAATTAGGTAAATTGGGTGAGGTGCTAATCAGAGTTAATAACATTTCCCCCGTGCGTCGTCCCAAACGGAGAGACAGATGGCGTAATTTACCCCGGCGTTCCTGCTCGTTATAGATTGACCAGCCCTGGTCTTGAATATCTCGTTTAATTTCCTTGAGTAAAGGATTAAAGGCCACTTCCTGCACCGGACATTGATTAAGATTAATCAGATGATGACTGTGGCGACGATAATATCCCGCCTGCACTTGACCTTGACTGGATCTGGCCAAAGGATAGGTTACTTTATTGCGATAGGCCAAACTCTGATCGGGAATCAGGAGCGGGGCAATGGGCAGTTCGGCAAATCCTCCAATTCGAGTCAGAGCATCCATAATCTGTTGCTGTTTACTCTGGACTTGATAGGCATAATCAATGTGTTGCCACTGACATCCCCCACATTTATCGGCCACAATGCAAGCGGGACGAATCCGATGCTCCGAAGGGTGGAGAATTTCCTGAATTTGACCCTGACCATACTGGGCCTTGAGATGTATTAATCTGACCAAGAGGCGATCGCCCGGCACCGCATCCGGCACAAAAACGACCCGTTCCTGGTATCGTCCTAATCCTTCACCACTATGGTTTAAGCCCGTAATCTCTAACGGAATGATGGCTCCCTGTTGCCAGGGGGAATGTTCAAGGGTCATGGCACGCACATTTAGGATGAAAAATAGAAATACCCCAGTCCTCTCTAAAGCTCCCCACCCGACTAGGCAAAACGGGGAAAATCACCGGGGGGAACATCCTGCCAACGGCCCGGCCCCACTGCCCGAATGGCTTCCTCTAGGTTGACATCGCCGGTATAGAGAGCTTTGCCGACAATTACTCCCGTTACCCCCAGGGATTCCAGGGCTAATAAACTTAATAAATCTCGTAAAGCACTAACCCCGCCCGATGCAATCACCGGAATGGTTAAGGGACTGGCCAACTCCCGCAGAGCTTCTAAATTCGGGCCCACCAAGGTGCCATCACGATGAATATCGGTATAGATAATGGCCGCCGCCCCGCATTGCTCCATCTCCTGGGCTAACACGGTTGCTTCTACGGTAGAGGTTTCTAACCAACCCTTCGTCGCTACTTTCCCGTCACGGGCATCAATCCCCACCACAATTTGGCCGGCAAATTCTTCACACAAATGCTTGACTAAATCGGGGTTTTCCACCGCCACTGTCCCTAAAATAACCCTTCCTACCCCTAACCCTAATAATTGGGCCACACTCTGGCGATCGCGGAGACCTCCCCCCACCTGCACCGGGATGCTAACCGCTTGGATGATATTGGCGATCGTTTCTAGATTAGCCGGATGGCCTTGTTTGGCCCCGTCCAAATCCACCAAATGTAAACGACTGGCTCCCTGTTCCTCCCATTGACGAGCGACGATCACAGGATTGTCGTTATAGACCTGGGACTGTTGATAATCCCCTTGGTAGAGTCGGACACAACGGCCGTCCAGAAGATCGATCGCCGGCAAAATTTCCATAGTCTAACGTGAGAACCTAATAAAAATACTGGGTAAAAATGGGGAAACACCATCCTGAACGACTCCTGCATGGACTGAGACTTTTCTTCACTCCAAGAACAGCAACCTGAAGTAGATCGAGTCCCCTGGCCATTGCCTGACCCATCTTAACATTCCCGTGTGAACGGATCACCCCTGCATTCTATAATAGGAATCGCCTTTAAATTTTCCCCCATTTGTGAAGATTCAAGGTTTGTTATTGATTATCCCCATTTCCCTAACCTTTTTTAATATTTACTGAGGAGATCAAGCCATGAGTGCTGAAAGTATGTTAGTCAACGGAGCCTTCCTATTGATCACCCTAACGCTAGTGGGATTAGCCTGGGGCTTCGTGATCATTAAACTACAAGGTAGCGAAGACTAATTTCCGACACTTTCCGACGGATTGTTTGGGGGCCAAGTTGCTCCCCTCTCCCTCGTTGAGAGACAGTTATCGTTCACCGCCCAGCATTGGTCATCCATCCAGAATTGATCCCCGCACAAAAGAGCTATAATAGAACCAGCCTTTGATCAGGTATTTTGAGTGAATTGGTAAGCGTTATCCGTAAGCATCAATAAGCAAAATAAAGATTAGATTTTTGCATTCTATTTTGAGGTGATCACCATGATGACCATGACTCCTTCCATTGAAATCTTTGCCGGTCTTCCTGAAGAGTTGAGTAACGTTAGTCTGCGCCGTAGTGTTGCTACAGGGCAACGCAAAGTGATGATGACCTTTAAGCAATTACAGGCAATCAGCAAATTTCAAAGTTTTACCAAAGAATTTAAGGGGGATTTACGGCTCAAAGATGATGAAGGCGAAATTGCGGTCACTCCCTCCAGCGTTCAATTTTTGTTTGGAGGCGATGACGGGGATGAATTGCGGGGAGCGCAGTGCGGTTTCGAGGTGAGTGATCAACATTGGGATCGCTTTATGCGTTTTATGGAACGCTATGCGGCCGCGAATGGAATGGATTATCAAACCAAATCGGCGACCTAGGGTGTCGTTCCTTCGATGAAGCGAATCAGTCAACTCGGATGGGGCCTAGGGTTACTCTTTTGGTTGAGTCTGGGATTTTGTCTCAGCTTACAGGCTCTGGACAATCCGGATTTACCCCCCTTAAAGATTCATCCTTTACCCCCTAGTCTGCAAGCTTTGGCTGACCCCAAGACCGACGATTACTTTGATCAGTTACCACCGTCTCCTTTGGGTTATTTAATCTGGTCACGCTTTCCCATTACTGTTTATGTTGACCAGTCCCCGAATCCCCAGGATTCTTCAGCCGCGAATCAACGCTTTTTACAATGGACAGCAACCGTTAAACAGGCGATCGCCGACTGGAATCGTTATTTACCCTTACAGATCATTCCCCATTGGGAAGAGGCTGATATTCAGATCCGCTATCAAGAACCGCCCTTAACTCCGCTCAAAAATCCCAAAACAGGTCAAATCTCCCTACCTCGTGCCCGCAACGCCCAAACGCGCTATCAGTTTTATACAACGGAAGAGAATCCCCCAATTCTTCGCCACCGCATGACGATCGAGATTAAACCCGGTTTAGGCCGAGAAAGTACCTTAGCCACCGCTCGCCACGAATTTGGCCATGCCCTGGGAATTTGGGGTCATAGTCCAAACCCCCAGGATGTCCTATATGTTTCTGCCACAAAGGAAACACCCCCAATCTCGACCAGGGACGTTAACACACTTATGAAAATCTATCAGCAACCAACCCGCTTAGGCTGGCCGCTACCGAAACCCTAGACGAGTTCCGTTTCTTTTGCTTCCGTTTTATTGCCAAATTTTTTGCCGTAAGCCCCAAAACCTAAAGCCGCCAAGGAACCCATAATGGTTAAAGGCTCAGGAATGGGAGTCGGAGCAAGGGGAGAGTTAACGCCAGGGAAATATGCCTGAACCTGACCACCGGGGGTATTCGTCGCCGTAACGGTGAAGGTTTGATAGCGAATATTGCCAGGGATCAAATTGACATTTGCTTGAGCATCAAAGGTCGCGCTGGTGGAGTCAAAAAAGCCTGCGCCAAAACCATAGCTGGCAGGCAGAACCCCAGCAACGTTATCAATAACATCAGAGGTTCTGATAGCCGTCACGCCCTCGAAACCTGTAATAATCAACTGGTTGCCGATAGCAATAGGGTCTCCCGGCCCTTCCGTAACAAACTCAAAGTTGTAGTCTTTAAGACCGCCTCCAAGATTAACTTCACTTTTAAAGTTAAATTGATAGGCTTGGGCAGATTGGCTTAATCCCAGAACGCTTGCACCGGCAAGAGCGAGGCCAATGGCTAAGGGTTTGAAATTCATGATCTGGTTACTCCTCACGGTAGTAATTAAAAAGGTTAACAGGTTTGGGATAGATAGTAGCAAAAAAAGTTGGTTTCTCAATGGAGAAATGAGAACTGTCACGATATTCTCGTTTAGTTACCTCATTGTACTGAGTTTTGGTGTAAATGCAAGGGGTCTCTGTAAAGTTTTGTTGCGTGGTTTTTGTATCCCTTGATACATAATTATGGGAACGGGAAAGATTGAGGTCATTGGGCAATTCTAGCATCCTTTAGCCTGCTCGGTCTGGAGAGTCCCCAAGGTTCAGCCATTTAGCCATGGGAATTAGGGTTAATCCCTGTAACAAAATGGAAATGAGGACGATAAAAACCACCACATTAAAAATCTCTTTTGCCTGGGGAATATTGAGGGTTAAGGGTACCGTCGCTAAAATCATGGGAATGGCTCCTCGTAATCCCACCCAGGCAATGAATATTTTTTCTCGCCAGGCGAATTGACTGAAGCTTAAAGCGGTAAAAACACTCACCGGACGCGCAACAAAAATTAAAAATAAGGCGATCGCCGTGGCCACTGCCGCACTCTCCGGTAATTCTCCGGGTACGGCCAATAATCCAAAGGTTAAACACATAATAATTTGTACGAGCCAGGTCAAACCATCATGGAAACTGGTAATGATGGGACGCTGGACAAAGGTTTGTTGGCCCATGACCATCCCCGCCAAATAAACGGCAAGAATCGGACTACCATGGCAAAAAGTGGTTATTCCCGACAAAAAGAAAATTAATCCTAAAGTCAATACAGGATAAAGACCCGAAGCCGATAGTTGAATATGGTTGACTAGCCATGCCATCCCCCGGCCTGCTCCATAGCCCAGCAACACGCCAATCACCAATTCAATCACTAACTCTTTGATCAATTCCCCTGGAGAAAATTGGGCATTGGTTAATACCCGGAGAGTATTTAAGGTTAATAAAACCGCTAACGGATCATTACTCCCGGATTCCAATTCTAAAATGCCCTGGAGTTTTTCCGATAACTTAAAAGAGCTAGAGCGTAATACCGAAAATACCGCCGCCGCATCCGTAGAAGCAATAATTGAACCCAACAAAAAAGCCTCTCCCCAGGAAATCCCTTTGGGGCCTAATTGAAAACTTGAAAAAGAGCCTAAAATATACCAACTAAAACTGCCCACGAATAACACAGTAATTGCCACCCCAATAGAAGCCAGACTTAATCCGGGTAACAAAACGGGACGAATTTTCTGCCATTCTGAATCTAATCCCCCCGAAAATAAAATGATGGTTAAGGCTAAGTCACCGATTAACTTCGCCATTACGGCATCATCAAAATGAATATGACCAATCCCATCATCCCCAGCAAACATCCCGACGATTAAAAAGAGTAAAAGCGCGGGTACCCCAAAGCGACTAGAGGCTTTACTGGCGAGGACACTAGTGAATAATAAAACACCAAGAACGACAAAAATTTGTTCAGTGGGGGGCATAGGTCAGCAAGTCGAATGAATTATGAATCTTCAATAATTGCCTGGCGGTCTAATAGAATCAGGTTACGCAGTTGATCGGTATCGAGTTCCGTTAACCAATTTTCTCCTGCGTCAACGGTTTGTTCGGCTAACTGTTTTTTGCTCTCGATTAAATCATGGATTTTTTCTTCTAGGGTTCCCGTACAGACAAATTTATGGACTT
>JAYKIP010000405.1:0-3073 GCA_035286205.1 Merismopediaceae cyanobacterium | reverse complement strand
ACAAAATAATTTTCCTGAGTAGGACGATCCACATACTGCTGATAAAGACCCGCAATAAACTCACAGCGTTGTTTCAGTACCTTATCCGTCCGCCAAAAATCATAGACATCATTCCTTCTTTCGGTGGGAATAATCGTCTCGATCATATATTGATAACTTTGGTTGTGCATCCCTTCTTGAGAGATTTGTTCCGCCATACAGAGACTAATTTCCGGGGCAGTAATCGAACTTTTCAAATGAGGAATATTACAGGTTTGTACCGAATCTAAAAAGGTTAGATAGGATAAAATACCATCAAAGGCATAACGTTCATCATCGGTTAAATTCCAATAATCGGTAACATCTTGGGTGATGTCTAAACGTTGAGGTCATTCCTGTTCAATTAGGTTCGCTACACCTAACCCGCTTTATACAAGCTGCCCTATGTCACCACAGGGATCGGACTATATCATCATCCTTAAAAATGTAAGGAGTCCCCCGCTTCGACAGTCAATCGCTTACTGCCTACTTTACTAAGTCAGATAGAGTCTGCCGTTCAATAGTCTCTACACCTTCTGCTGTTTTTCTAGCAGTTTGGCACGGTATTGTCTGTGATAATTAAAGTTTTTTAGAAAATAGACCACAGAGTTTCACCGTTTTCAAGGGATTTAGCCTGGACTGCCTATTTAATCCAGAAATTTTCGCGCATTTGTTGATACAAACCCACCGCCCAACTATATCGGACATCATTAAGTTGCATCAAATTTGTGGTATTACCAAACCAGATAGTCCGATTGGCCACAGAATCATCTCCTGTGGGGTTAAAGATCGGTGTGATAGGCATTTGGTGATCCAAGCCCAGGGTCATAACAACCATAACCAGTTTAAGACGTTATTTTGAGAGAGAGCTTGCCTATTCTAACGTAATTTCCCCTATCGCCAAGTCATTCATGTTGCTTTGCTGACTACGGGAGCCTGGAAGCAAAACGTCATCAGCTATAGAACGATCGCCAAGGTTACCCTAGACTGAAAGAGTGATTTGTTAACGTGTCTATGGGTGTCCCTGCTTCTCCATCGTCTGACCAGTTTTATCCCTGGTGGTATTTAGTGCCGCTCTATCCCTACGGTTACAAACCGACTCTCCGTTTTGAGGTGGTTCCCGACTGGATTTGGACGTTTGAGCAGTATCAGGGCATCTTTTATGTGGTGGTTCCTGTGCGAATGACCGTGATTCGGTTGGCAATGGGGGGATTATGGGTTTATGCTCCGATCGCCCCGACGGCCGAATGTGTGCGGTTAGTCCGGGAACTAGAAGATAAGTACGGTAAAGTCCGTTATATTATCCTACCAACTATTTCGGGATTAGAACATAAAGCCTTTATTGGCCCCTTTGCCCGGCAATTTCCGACAGCCCAACTTTATATTGCACCGGGTCAATGGAGTTTTCCGTTAAATTTGCCCCTTCGTTGGTTAGGGTTTCCGACGCAACGCACCCAGGTTTTACCCGCCGATCCCGCTCAAACTCCCTTTGCCGATGAATTTGACTATGCGATGCTGGGCCCCCTGGATTTAAAATTAGGGTGGTTCGGGGAAGTGGCTTTTTGTCATCGGCGATCGCAAACGTTATTAGTGACTGATACCCTCATTTCTCTACCGGTAACGCCCCCGGCGATCGTTCAACTGGAACCCTATCCTCTCCTTTTTCACGCCAAAGATTCTCCCCAAGATCCCCTACGGGATACCCCGGAAAATCGCGTCAAAGGTTGGCAACGCATTTGTTTATTTGCGCTCTATTTTCGAGCGAGTTCTCTTCAGGTGGCTCCTCTCTTAGACGCTTTAAAAGACTGCCAAAAAGCCAGCGATCGCAGTCGTAAAGCCTTTTGGGGATTTTACCCCTTTCAATGGACAACGGAATGGCCCCGGTCGTTTGAGCAATTACGGGGAAATGGTCGCTTATTGGTCGCCCCTATTTTGCAACAATTACTCTTAAATCGCTATCCGCAAACGGTCTTAGATTGGGTAGAAAAAATGAGTCAGTGGCCCCTACAACAGGTTATTCCCGCCCATTTCGCCGCCCCTTGTTCCGTCAATACCCAGGAACTCCGTCAAGCCTTTGCTTTTTCAGAAAAACAATTATCTTTAGAAAAACAATTTTTAATCCAAGAATCGTTTCCTTTACCATCTGAAGATTTTACCCTTTTAAAAGAATTAGATCAGCAGTTAGTTCGTTTTCGGATTACTCCCCCACCTTACCATCGTTAACTTGAATGTTATGATGTTATTTCTGTCTTCGTCTAGGAGTTAATTGGGGTGGAGTCGGTTCATAGGACTTTAAACCTTGATCGCCGGTTAAAATTTCCACTTGACAGCCTATTTTGTTATAATAATCCGCAATAGATTTGATAGAAATATCCCCCATAGATAAATTTTCTGACACTTTTTTTGACCATTCATCAGCTAACTTTTTTAGGGCTTCGGGTTCCCAAAATTCTGCTTGTTCCGTGAACGCGGCCCAGGGGTCTTGAGCATTAGCAACTTTTTTCATTAATTCAGCAAATTGTTGGGCGATCGCGTATCGGTTGCCGGAGGCTTGAGTGATATGATTCCCGGTTTCAATAATCGCGGCTAAAGGTAACACAAAAATTGTTTTTGCCTGTTCTTCCTGGGTAATTAATTGATCAATGCGAGCCTTTGTCCAGCGATCCGAGAGGGGGCCACACTCCTCAAACTTAGGAATTTGCAAATAGACACAAAGAATATCAGTATCAAATATCAAAACTTTTTTCATTTTCATAAAAGCTTAAAGAGACTGGGCGAGAGTTTTCTCAATCGTGCCTTTTGTTGCTAATTTGCCGAGGGAGCCAGTTGCTAATAATTTGGGTAAATTGTCAATATCTTCTAAAAGGGTTAATTTACTTTCGCCGGTTTCGGCATCTCGATGAACAACGGTAACAAAGGGAATAATTTCTGGCCCCAAAGCATCCAATAAAGCTGGGTTATGGGTAGTAATCAGCAGATCAATTTTGCGTTTTGTGCCAATTTCTCGCAGAATTTTAACTAATAATTCCGCACGGGAGGGATGTAAACCATTATC
>JAYKIP010000404.1:0-3842 GCA_035286205.1 Merismopediaceae cyanobacterium | reverse complement strand
CATGCCTATCATCACCCTGGTTTTCAAGGTTCAACTTCCTTAAAAAAAGTATTACCGGTGTTAGTGCCGACCTTAAGCTATCAAGATTTAACCATTCAATCGGGGGATGAAGCTCCGTTAGTGTGGGAAGCGATGTTAGAGTGTCAGGATGAGGAACAACGGGCTAAAATGTTTGCTGATTTGCAAGCGTATTGCCGACTGGATACCTTAGCTATGGTGGAAATTTATCGCTATCTGAGCCATTTATTAAATTCTAAGATTCAATGCTGATCTCCCTAAAAAAAGTGAAGTTTCTGATTGGCTTATTGATCCCCCTAAATCCCTCTTAAAAAGGGGGACTTACCACCGCTAATTTGTCTGTTTTTCCTTGACTTATGTGTAAACAGTCGCTAAAAAAGGGGGATTTGACACCGCCGTTTTCTCTTCTTTAGCTACTTTCTGACAGCCGATTGGGGTTTTAATTGGCGCAGAGTTCGCGTTTCTTCGATAATTTGTTCAATATCGGCTTGGGAAAGTTGCAGAACGTAATTAATTTTAATTTCTTCAAGGAGATCGAGGAGGAGTTTTTCCACCTGTTCTAAATGGTTTTGGGTTTTCATTTCTTGATTGAGATTTTTTAGGATACTTTCCACTAATTTTTCTAAGAGATCATCAAATTTGGGATCGTGTTGCAACACTAAAAGCAGGACTTCCTGTAATTTTTGATAGGTGGTGGTAATTAATTGCTCGGTGATTTGGGTTTGGAGAGTTTTAACACCCGGTAGTTGTTGCAAATGTTGGTAGGCTTCGGATTGATTAAGGATTTGTTCGAGATTATACAGGAGAAAGGTCTCAACTTCGGGTTCGATTTTGGGCATCACCTTTTCAACCACAATCTGAGACACTAAACGGGTAATTTCGACAATTTCATTTTGATTATTAATATCTACATAGCTTTTGCTTTGATAGCTTAACAGCGATCGCAGTTGTCCATTTTGAATGAGACTTTGCACCTGGTCAATTAGGCGAATCACTAATACTTCGGTCATTTCTTCGGCGATGAGGGCCACAAATCCCTGGGCGGCTTGATTGCGAATTTTTTGTAAATGAATTAACTGGGCTTGGTCTAAGTGAATGATGAGGGGAATCACCCGCAACCACCGGAAAATTGGAATCAAGAGAAATACGTCATACCAACGCCACAGCATGGCATCAAACCAACTGACTCCTTCGTACCGACGATGAATGAATTGGGTGCGGATTAAAAAGTCGCTTAAAAAGATTAGGAAAAACGGAAAATCCAACAGGGGAAAATTATCAATGGGTAAACCATTCTCGGCGATCGCCCGGAAATAATTGGTTTCAATTAGGGGGCGAATTTGTTGGTTAAAAAAAGTTAATTCCTGAGTCGCTCCATGTTTTAATAAGTATTCCCTCGTCCAAAAGGTGTTAAAGGCTTGGGTTGCGGAAGCTTTGCGAGTGCCAAAGACCCGTCTTCTCATGCGATTTTTGATGCGCTCTAGGGTTCCCGTTTTATTGGCCACCTGGAAGGGATTGGTTTGGATCATTTCCTGACTGCGATCGCGGAGATCCTGAAGAATGGTGTCTATACTTTCCTGGGGAGCGGTACGGTTGGCATTGATCAAGGCTTCTGCTAATGCCGGTGTTGCCAGGGCATTTTGATTGATTTTATTGGTTAAATCATCCACCCGTGTTAAATATTCCTCGGTACTGCGAAAGGGTTCAATGCCCTTAACCCAATCATAGTAGGGAGTAATATTAAAGGGTAAAACTTTGAGGGGATCGGGCGGGAACTTCTGTTCAAAGGGGCCAACTTTGACGGAGAATTGCACTTTTCCCTGTAACCAAAAATCCCTTAAGGGAATATAACTCATATCAAAGACGACTAAACCCAAATTGAACAAAATTAAAAGGGATAAACAGCGTTCATACCAGAGGGGAAAAACACAACGTTGCTGTTTTGCGGAAGAGGAAGAGGAATAATTAGCCATAGAAAAATCTTGAATTTTAAAGCTTGAATTTTAAATTTTTATGGTTTTTGATGAGTTTTAATAAGTTTTGATTAGTTTTTTAAGTCAGAAAAAGTTTGAAGTTCTCCCTGGGACTCGCCGCGATGATGACAAAAGGGTTGAATCCGTTGTTTTAATTGTTGAGCTTGGGTCTGAATCGCTGACCAATTTTGCTGTTGAATGAAGGTCTTAGGAAACAGTTGCCCCGATAAACCAACGGCGATCGCCCCGGCCTGTAAAAATTGAGCGGCATTATCTAGAGTCACACCCCCGGTCGGAATCAGGGGAATTTGGCCGAGGGGCCCCTGTAGAGCTTGAATGTAGTCCTGACCGCCCACCGCCTGCACGGGAAAAACTTTGACGCTACTGGCTCCGAGTTGCCAACTGGTCACAATTTCGGTCGGCGTTAAGGCCCCTGGAATCAAGGGAAATTCCGCCGCAACGGCCCGGGCCACCATAGACGGCTCCAGATGGGGCGTAAACCCAAACTGACAACCACAGGCGATCGCCTCCTGTAAATCCTGAGCGGTGAGGAGCGTACCGGTGCCGATCCAACACTGGGGAAACCGTTCCCGCAACCAGGCAATTAACCGAGTGGGTTGTTCACTATTCCAGGTAATTTCAATGATGGAGAGTCCCCCCGCAATGACACATTCCGCTAACTTTTGCCCTAAACTCACCTCCGAAACCCGTAAAACCGCGATCGCCCGGTCTTGTTGTAACCGTTTTAACCAGGGTTGGGCGTAGGCATTGCAGACAGAAAAAGCAGCCAAGGGTTTATTTCCACAGGAGGACTTTTTTATTTTAGGGGGTGACGGCGATCGCGTTAAGCACTGGTCAATCCGGGGATAAGTTGTTACGATCCAGGGTGTTTCATCCTGTCTTAATAAATTCCATTCTTAAAAGCTATGACTACCGAGCCGCCCGTTGAACATCCCCCCGTTGAAGTCATACCGGATGATCCTTCCCTGGTGAAAACCCCTGGCGTTGTTCCCGAAAAATTAACCACCGAACTTCAGGAGCTAGTGGAAGCCATCCGGACGAAAGCCTTTGAAGAGGCCCAAAAAGTCGGGGAATTTGCCCAGGAAAATTATTTGGATGCCGTCCGTCAGGCCAAAGAACAGGTAGAAAACCTTGAACTGTTTGACCGCGATCGCATCGAATCGGCCATTCAACAACTCCAAACCGATGTGGAAAAAGATTGGGAAAAAGTGGTGAGTCAGGTCAATGAATTTGGCGATCGTCTCTCGGAAGCGGCTAAAACCGCCTGGGAGATTTTAACCAAACCCAAAGATTAAAACTCATCTTTTGGAAACGACCGTTTTTTCAAATCAATTTCATGGATCAAGTCCCCCTTACCAAGGGGGATTTAGGGGGATAAAACCCCAAAATATACCTTTTTAAAAATCTGTGTAAAGTAGCTCTTACCAAGAAGAATTTAGGGGGGATAAAACCCCAATTTCTGTCATATTTAGATGTGTTTAACAGTCGCTTATTCAGGGAGATTCAGGGGCAAATGACCAAACATTTGAGCAAAAGAAGAAGAAATCTAAGCTTAAACTCCATCTATTTTAGAAACTGTCGTTTTTTCAGATAAATTTCATGGGTCAAGTCCCCCTTACCAAGGGGGATTTAGGGGGATAAAATCTAAACCTCTGTCTTGAGCAAAAGCAAGGGAAAATCGGACTTAATACGCCCTTTTAATCGCATAAATCGCCAACCGATCGCCCACTTCCTCGGCTTGATCAGCAATCTCGTCAATTAAGTCAATACTATCCCGCAAATGTACTTTTCTTTCGAGGGATAAATCGGAGCTAAAAACCTGTTTTTTTA
>JAYKIP010000403.1:0-5591 GCA_035286205.1 Merismopediaceae cyanobacterium | reverse complement strand
TTTGATGTTATGACAATAATAATAGTAGAGTAAAACGGGGCTATGTTAAGTCTTTAATGATTTTTTCGTTTCCTCTAAGTCTTATACTGTAAGTCTTTGCGGATTTACTCAGACGATACCAGTGCCCGGGCGGGGCGACCAGCAGAATGCTAATCTTCTTCCCAAGAGCCGGATTTTTGCGTTTGAAACGTTTCTACAGCCGTTTGTAGATGGGTTAAATAAAATACCGCATCCTCGTAAGTGGGAAAAGAAGGGAGTCGAATACTGGCCTGTTGGCCAATAATTAATAATCTGGGTTCAGATTCTCCCAATAATAATAGTCCTTCAATTTCCTCGGTGAGTAGTTTCCCCAGAGGATGATTATCAATACTGACTCGCAGAAAATGGGCATCTACCCAACAGTGTTTAACTCGGCTTAATTGCCAACCACGATACACCATCCAGGCGATCGCCAACCCTAAAGCCAAAAAACTTTGCCAATGCCAGAGGAAAAAGTTTGTCATCTTCTCATCACTCCAATTTCGTATAAATTGCTTTAAGATAGAGTCCATACTTGACTGTTTCTCATCGCTCCAACCTCGAATAAATTTATCAACTAAAAACCCTAGACTGGGCATCAAACTCGATACGATTAAAACAAAAATCAAAAAGCCGGATTGCTGGATAATTTGCTTGATTAATTGCCAGGAATGAGACCATCGCCAAGCCGAAGCAATATGCCATTTGCGGGGAGAGGTATGACAAGTAACGCCCCGATAATAGGAGTTTTCGTGAGGATTGAGTAAGGTTTCCTGAATCGCATTTTCGGCATAAATTCCCCAGCCATAACTGCTGGCAAAAATAATTGGTCGCGGTATCTTAGCCTGAAGACTTTTTGCCGTCTCTAATACGGTCATTAACTGGGGATGTTCCGTAATTACCCAATCGGATTGGTCAAACAGTAACCATTTGGCCTGCCAAACTTTATCTAGCCGTGATTGAAATGCTCCCCCACGAATCTCCCGTTCCGTGATGATAATAGCTTTAATTTGATTCTCATTGAAATGACCCTGGAGTAGAGGCTGATGGGGGACTTTAAAGAACCAATGAAATTCCTCCGATGCAGTTTGAGTAAGGGGTAACGGATAGGTGTTTTTACCTTGACGATAGGCTTTTTGGGCCAAACCATAGTCTAAATACCAGGCGATCGCCCAGAATACCAAACCCCATTGAATGAACCCCTTAGTGACATAGCTAATCCAACATAACCCCAGAAAAAGAATGAAAAGAACAAGAGTGGCCAACTCATCGGTATTTTCTGAATCTTTTAACAACCTTAACCACAGGACTTTGAGTAGTAGTTGATAGAGGGTATAAAAGAGTTGCTGAAGAAGAACAAACGGAAAAATAAAAAGGGCGTAGGTCGTCTTTTGGGGATAAAAAACTTGACCTTGATAAATGAGTTTTTCTGACATCCCAATCACAAAATAATGGCTGACAGGATTATGCTTGACAAGCGGGACAAAAATGGCTGGAACGACCGGCTAATTTAAAACGTTCGATGGGGGTTCCACACCGGCGACAGGCTTCTCCTTGACGACCATAGACCCAAGCCATCCCGCCATAATTGCCGTTGATCCCAGTGACTTCACGAAAATCCCGAAAGGTGGTTCCGCCCGCCGCGATCGCCTGGGTTAAAACTTTTTGAATGGCTTGATGTAAAGCTTGAATTTGGGTTAAAGAGAGTTGATTCGCAACAGTGGTGGGTCGAATACCGGACAGAAATAACACCTCATCGGCATAGATATTGCCTAACCCTGCTACCAAACTTTGGTCTAACAAAAAAGGTTTAATTTGTCGTTGACTACGATGGAATTTCTGAGCGAGATAGTCCGGCGAAAATTCTGCGGCAAAGGGTTCAGGGCCAAGCTTTTGTAAACCGGTCATCACTTGCTCAGGAGAAAGAATAGCCGGGATACCCCAAATACGACCAAAGGTGCGACTATCAATAAATTGTAATTCCTGATTCCCGCTCATTTGCCAATAGATCCGCGTATGTTTGGGTCTGACTTCTTCTGACTCCTGGGAAAAATTATCCCCCCCTCGCTCTCGCCAGATTAATTGCCCGGTCATGCGGAGATGAACCCCCAGATAGCCCACAAATTGCTCATTTTTCGTTAAACGTGCCAGCAGATATTTGCCCCGGCGTTGCCAGATGTGAAAACAAGCGCCGGTGAGAAGTGACCAAAAGGACGGGAAATCCTCTGGAAAAGCCAGGGTCGGCGGATGCAACACTTGACCCCCTTGGATGGTTTGGCCAAGCGTTAGGTGATTCAATCCACGACAAACGGTTTCGACTTCGGGTAATTCGGGCATGGTTAGGGAGACAATTTCCGCTAAACTATAGGGTTAGTTTACTTAAAATGAATCATTGATCATGGCTGTTAAAATTGGGCAAAAAGTACAGGTTCTGCGTCTGCGCGATCGCGTTTCTGGCGATGTGGTCGGCAAACTCGGTAAAATTGGCGTAGTGAAAGACTTTAAAATGACCGACGGTAGTGGAATCGGGGCGATCGTTGCTTTTGATGATAAAACGGCTACCTGGTTTTTTGAAGACGAACTCAAAGCACTTTAGCAGTCCCCTACCCATTATCCCTTGCCCATGACCTTAATTCTGACCTTCCTTGGTAAAGGCGGTACAGGACGCACCACAACGGCGATCGCGGTAGCTAAAAAGTTATCGCGGTTAGGTTGTCGGGTGTTATTAACTGCCCAAGATCCCAGTCTCGGATGGGAGTTAGGACTGCCCCTGGAGGCGAATCCGACCGAGATCGAACCCCGGCTCTACGGCCAGCAATTCTTCTCAACAGCTTTACTGGAAAAGGGCTGGGAAAAAGTTAAGGAATTAGAATCCCAATATCTGCGATCGCCGACCTTAAAAAGTATTTATGGTCAGGAATTAGGGATCTTGCCCGGCATGGACGAGATTTTAAGACTCAATGCCCTCCGGGAAAAAGCCCAAAGTCGTCAGTATGATGTCATTGTCTATGACGGATCGGGCGATGTGGGAGCCTTACGGATGTTAGGAGTCCCGGAAGTAGCCGATTGGTATTGGCGGCGATTTCGTCAGGTTTTACAGGATTCCGATGTGGTCAAAACCCTCCTGCCGTTTTTACAGCCGATCGCCGGGGCCATTTTCAGTGCTTCCCTGAATTTTGATAATTTGGCCGATAGTCCCCAAAGTCCCGAAAAATTCTTGGCGGAAGGGCGGGCATTTCTCAGTGATCCCCAACGGTTTGCGGCCTATCTCGTCACGACTTCCCAACCTCAATCGGTGATGATGGCCAAACATCTTTGGGGGGGAGCGCAACAGATCGGACTGACGGTTAAAGGCGTTTTGCAATCTCCCCTCGATCCCACGCTAACCGCCCTGGATACCGCCACTTTCGCGCCCCTCGCTGTGACCCCTTTACCCCAACGGATCGGTCAGGACTGGGAAAGTTTGATCAATGCCCTGCCGGATGTCCGGGAACTTTTGCCGGTTCCCCACCCCCTCTCGGTGGAAATTGCTCAACGTCAAGTCAAGGTCTTTTTACCCGGTTTTGACAAGAAGCACGTCAAATTAACCCAATACGGTCCGGAAATTACCATTGAAGCGGGGGATCAACGGCGCAATATTGCCTTACCGCCTCCTCTGTCGGGACAACCGGTCACCGGGGCTAAGTTCAAAGACGGTTATTTGATTATTTCCTTCTAGGGGGGCCATGACCTTAATTGCCACGAAAACCCTTTACGAACAGGATTTTGCTCTCTGGATCGAGGAGACCACCAGGGCTTTAAAATCGGGTCACTTATCCCAGGTAGATTGGGAGAATTTGATTGAGGAGGTGGAATCCTTGGGGATTCGTGAACGGAATGCGGTAGAAAGTTTTTTGGTGCGTTTATTGGAGCATTTACTAAAGCGTTGCTATGTCGTTTTGCCGGACGGTTATCGAGGCTGGGAAATCGAGATTCGTAATTTTCGCCGTGAGTTAAAAAGACGTTTGAAATATTCCCCCAGTCTCCAACGATTTATGGCGGAGATCCGCGCAGACTGCTATCAAGAAGCCCTAGAAGGGGTGCAAGAGGATTATCCCCAGGCGAATTTGCCGCCGCGTTGTCCTTTTCCCCTGGACATCGAGATATTACTCACTCAAAAGTTTTGGGAATAAGGGGCATGGCAACCATGTTAAAGGCCGTTCTCTTAGATTTTAATGGAGTCGTCATTAACGATGAGGCAATTCACGAAGAACTCATTGATGAAATTGTTTTATCGGAAAACTTAAGACCCCTTTCCCTCGCGGAACACCATCAATTCTGTCTCGGAAAAAGCGATCGCGTTTGTTTACGACAAATTTTTGAACATCGGAGCCGGGGGATTACGGAAGACTATCTGAATCGGTTAATTCAGCGCAAAGCCCAATTATATCGCGCCAAATTAGCCAATCTGGAGACTCTGCCCATCTATGAGGGAGTGAGGGGATTTTTAGAGCAAATCCAACTGCGACAACTCCCGATCGCCTTAGTGACTGGGGCCATTCGCTCCGAGGTCATTAACATTTTAGAACAGTCGGATTTATTGTCTTTTTTTACAACGATTGTCGCGGGGGATGACATTCAAACCAGCAAACCGGACCCGGATGGTTATCTTTTAGCCGTCGAAAAGTTAAATCAAGCTCTGCCCGCCCTGGCATTAACCGGGGCCAATTGTTTAGCGGTAGAAGATACCTTAGTGGGAATGCAAGCCGCCAAAGCCGCCGGGATTCCTGTAGTGGGAATTGCCCATACCTATCCCTACCATTTTATGCAACGTCATGCGAATTGGGCTATTGATGATTTTTCCCAATTAGATTTAGACCGGGTGACCGTTGTGTTTGCCCGTCGTCAGCAAGCGAGTAGGATTTAACTTCCCATTTTTGAGGTTTGACTATGGCCAAAGAAATGCCGACTATTTTTGGCAAAACCCGTTTTGTGATTGCCCAGATGGAGGAGTTTTTAGATAAAATTCTGGAAGGGGCGATCGCCTTTAAATTGGGGGTGATTAACTATATTAAACAGGAAGCGGTGGATGAAAGTTGTGAGCAAAAATTATCACAGCTAATCGTGATTAAGAACCGGAGCAATGATCTCAGAAAATTAATTGGGGTCGAACTTTATACGGAAATGTTAATTCCTGACTCCAGGGGCGATGTCCTCAGTTTATTGCAGAATTTATATTCCTTGATTGATATTTGTGAAGATAGTTTTCAGGAATTACTGATTGAAAAACCGCAGATTCCTGTAGCTTTCCAAAGCAATTTTATCGAATTAACTCAGATGGTATTTAACAGTATTGAAGCCACCGTTTTAGCCGCTCGTTTTTATTTTCGAGATCCGGGGAGAGCGAGGGATTATACTTCCCAGGTGAGCTTTTATGAAACGGAAGCTGATACCATTCGCCTACGGTTAAAAAAACAGGTTTTTAGCTCCGATTTATCCCTCGAAAGAAAAGTACATTTGCGGGATAGTATTGACTTAATTGACGAGATTGCTGATCAAGCCGAGGAAGTGGGCGATCGGTTGGCGATTTATGC
>JAYKIP010000402.1:0-8038 GCA_035286205.1 Merismopediaceae cyanobacterium | reverse complement strand
CGGGGGATATTCTCATTCAATTTGCTCAACCGGTTCCCCCCGGCAATACGGTAACAGTGGGCATCATCGCCGCGCAAAATCCCGCGATTGAAGGAGTTTATCAATTTACGGTGAAAGCATTTCCGGCTGGTCAGGAGGCGATCGCCATGACGTTAGGGGTCGGACGGATTCAAATCTATGGTATTTCCCGTTTTTAGGGTTGGGGGATGGTTAATAATCTAGGGGCGAGTTGAATCATAAGATATACGCATTGATTAAGGGCGATCGCTGATCTCAGTTGTGGGCTAATGGGATTAAACAAATTCACTTTTGATTATTGTTTAATCATGGATCTAAAAGAGAGCATCTTATTTTCCACTTTGCAACTTTAACCAATGATCTAAATCACTCATCGTTTTAAAATCTAATAAAGCTTCCCCCAAATCTTCCAACTGCTCAAGGGTTAAATGATTAATCATCTCGATACGGCGATCGCCTAGGGAGACACTTGGCGGTGTACCCATCTGACCCAAACGCTTAGACAAAAGACGCAACACTAACCGAACCTCCCCCTCCTGGCGACCTTCTTGCCTAGCTTCTTGGTAAACTCGTGTTTGTTTAATATCACTCAGTAAAAACATGGCTTGAATCTCCTCTCGGCTTAATTGGGCAAACTTGGATACTAAAACCGTCTCCAATAAATCTATAATATCGCGGGTTACCAAAGGATCGGCAATTTCTGTCTTGGCTCTTTGCAATAATTGTTGGACTAAAATAGGAGTTTGAACATCCTGAGCAAGGATTAACTGAATTAACCCAACTCCAATAGAACCCGGTCGCACCTCATCCAAATAGAGCGGAATAATCCGACCACTATTCATCAATTCCTGTTGGTAAGCGGTTAAAGTGGTCACCTCAAAACGACGTTGGGCAAAAAGAGCAACGGCTTTCCAATCTTGAACCGGTTTATACTGATTCAAATAGAGATTGATTTCGGCAATAAATTCCCAGTAAAAGTCAGGTTTATTTTGAAATTGTACTTCGACAAAATAGAGGAGTTTATCCTCTCTATTGGGCATAAAAATGCCGTCGAAACGAAACGCTTTTTCTTTAATTTCGGCAGAAATAAATTGATAGTGAGCCGCCTCTTCAACGGGTTCTCCCAATAATTCAAAGAGAAGCGAGTGAAAAGTTAGGAATAATTGATAAAAAATTGTGTCAGTACGCATAATGCAATTTGGCCAGTCCAGAATACCATCGGACAATCGCGATCGCCTCTGCCAACTTTAACTGATTAAAAAGCCAGTCATGGGAATCAACCTACAAGACTGACTAATTCAATGCGGATGACGAGACTCGAACTCGTAAGGCAAAGCCACACGCCCCTCAAACGTGCGCGTATACCAATTCCGCCACATCCGCGTTTTGAGCAATACTGAGTCTAACATAGCTCTGACGCAAAAGACAACTAAATTTTTAAAACGCCTTCTGGCATTACCGTTAACAGTTCCCGTCGTTGCAATCCCTCCTCATGGCAAATGGCATTGGCCGCCAATAAACCGCTACTGATGGCCCGCTCCATCAAACCACAGGGAAAGGGCATTTTTACCCAATCCCCCGCCAAAAAGAGATTGCTAACTTCGGTTTCGGTGGTGGGTCGATCGCGGTAACTGTGGGGCGGAAAACCGGAAAAATTCTTTTGGTTGACCAATTCCCGATGCAACATCTGAGCAGAGCCTAAACTGGGGACAATTTCGTATAATTCCTGCTCAAAGGTACTAAGGAGAGCTTCCTGGGTAGGAAATTCTTGCTCTTTATAGCAATAGGCATGGAGTTCGACCACACTGCCCCCCGTCCGTTGATGCCAGTCAATAAATTGGTTTTGAATGCGGTGATAGAGGGTAATACTGTCCGTTAAGCGATACCCCGACAGGGAAGCAAAATTACTATGCTCCCACTCAAAGTCTCGATCAAACCAGAATCTCGCAACGGCAAAGGGATCGGCGATCGCCAAATTGGCCAGTTGAGCCTGACAGGCCGGGGTATCTCCCGTGATCAAATGACTGAGATGACGCATTCCCACCACATCGGCGGCGAGGACATAATAATCGGCTTCTAGGGTTTGCTCTTGATAATTGCTAGGATTGGCGGCCACTAACTGCACTTCCTGGGGCTTAGTCTGTTGGACTTTAAATTTGGCTAAATTGCGTTTAGCGGGGCCTTGTAATACCTTGCCGTCCGCAGAATAAACCGCGCCATGGCAGGGACAAAGCAATTTGCCATCGGCTTTTTTGGCCACCGTACACCCTTGATGGCTACAGGTTAACGAAATCGCTTCGGTTTGTTGAGAATTGGCTAGGAAAACGCGATCGCCGGCCCCGTAATAAGGGGTTTTCTCGTCACTAATCAGCTTATTTTTGGTCACCCAGAAAGGCACAGGACTTTGGGATTCGCCCTGGTGGTAACTCAGAGAAATCATTTTTCCCTGTTCACAATGAAGGCTACTCACCTGAGCTTCGGTGATAATTTGTCCCCCATTGGCCTTGATCGCTTCCACCATCGGCAGAACCAGACTCGTCACCATATCATCCTTCGTGCCGTTAAACGCCAAACCCTCCGGATTGCCAAAGAAATAAAAATGGAAAAATTGCATTAACTCCCCCGCACTCAACACATCGGGCGCGTTCAAACTCGACTTAGCAAAGGGTAAAAAGTACAGATCATACAGTCCCTGGGGAAAGCCACGATCCACCCATTCCGAGACCGAAATATCATCCAGCCGGTCATAACTTTTGGGAATTTGAAAGCTGGTAATGGCCCGAAATACCTCTAAATGGGAAATCTTAGTTAAATTAATGCCCCACTTGAGACGATTTGGGGAACTCACGGCCAAATCCACAATATTCCAGGGAAAAGCCGAATGACTGGGACGAAACACCTCCGGTTGATAATTTTCCCCCTTAAACACCAACGAGTAAAAATCCAAAGAGCGAAAATGATCGGCGATCGCCAACTCATTGACAATACTTTTGAGATTGTAGTACTGAGGAAAGAAACCATGAAAACCATGTTCCATCTGAAATGTTTCATCCCCCACCTGGATCGTCCAGCCCGCAATCTTGCCCCCTAAATTAGGAGACTTTTCCAATAACGTGACCTGAAAACCGCGCCGACTCAACTCGTAGGCACTGGCTAACCCGGCCAAGCCCCCGCCCACAATCACAACGGACTTAGGGGTTCCTAGCTGGGTTGGTAACGTGAAGGAGTCTCGCTGATAAACCGCCGGCTGAGGCTTTGTCCAACGGGAATAACCTAAAGCCCCTCCCAGGGTTCCCACTCCGATGAGCTTTAACGCAGAACGACGAGACAGGGTTGCCGATGGGGGAAACACGGGATTCATGTAAAGAGAGCCGAAAAAATACTTAACAAATCTTGATTAATGACCCATCTTAGAGCCAATTTGTTCAGATTTTGACGCACTCCCCCCGGCCAGACGGGTTTCAGGACTCCTTTTTTTTAACCAAAGCTTAAATTTTTATTAAGAAAATCTTGTTTTTGCCCTAACAATGATAGCGACAATCATTAGCAACTTAAAAAAAATTAAAGATAAAATGAAACATTGAGGAAAAGCCTTACCAAGGGCGAGAAATAGCTAGGGATCAGGGAAAACGACGGGATAGCAGGAAATTTTATCTGTCTAATAATGATTATTTATGTTAACTTTATGAATAGGAAGGCCCTTTGAAAAAGTGGTCACGTCCCGCTCCATGTTAAAAAAGTTACGTTTTAATCACTCTTTTTATGACTCAATTATTCTCCTCTTCCTCTTTAGTCCCACCGGAGCCAAAAAACTTGTACTATCAAACGGTTCGTTGTCCTAACTGCGGCAATCATGCGGTACGCCAACAGATTAAACATTTGCAGGTAACCGAGACCAGTTGCCCGGTGTGTGATTACTTAATGGTTAATTGTAGTCAGACGGGAAACGTGCTGGAATTTTATGCCCCCGGTCTGAAGTCGGTTATTTAGTTGGCGGTGAGTATGTCGTCAGAACGGGAAAAAATGGCCAAAAAACAAGCGGCCAAATGGTTTGTGATCCTCCTGGGCATCGGATTGGCCCTAGGGGGTTTATTGGCGGTGGGAGTAGTACAGATATTGGGGCGTTTTGGCTTAGATGCCAAGCCGGATCATCCGTTACGGATTGTCCCCTACCAACAACCTACGTCTCCCCCTTCTCCCTAGGCTCTCTTAACCGCCGGGGGGTTGATAGACGACGACTTGATTGCGACCACCGGCCTTAGCTTGATATAGGGCAATATCTGCGGTTTTGAGCAGTTCATCAATTTGACTACTCAGTTCCGGAAAACAGGTGATCCCAAAGGAGACGGTCACCGAAGCGAGATGCTGATGTTGGAAGTAGAAGGGTAAGTTGGCGATCTCCTGACGGAGGGCTTCAGCGCGTTGGTGTGCGTCGGGGAGAGTTATCTTGGGCAGAATGAGTAACATTTCTTCACCGCCATAACGACAGGCCAGATCCCCTTGCCGTAAATGGGTTTGCAGGAAAATTGCAATTTCTTTGAGAATGTAGTCCCCCATATCGTGGCCAAATTGATCATTCACGGTTTTAAAGTGATCAATATCCAGCATGATCAAGGCAATACCGTAATTTTCACGGGTAGCGCGGGCAATTTCCTTGCGTAAAAATTCCTCTAGGTAGCGACGATTAAAGAGGTTCGTCAGGGGATCATGGATGCTTTGCTGTTGTAATTTTTCTTTTAATTTAATATTGGCTAAGGTTAAACTCACCTGTTCGGCAACGGTTTGGGCTAGTTGTTGGCGGGAGTCTTTGAAGCTGTCGGCTTGGAGGGTGCAGACGTAGAGTAAACCGAGGGTTTCTCCCTGGGCCATCAGGGGAAGACACAGACTGACCGCCGGCCGTTTGTCCGGTTTGACGTGATGACACAGAAGTTCCTGTTGCCCGGATTGGGTGCCATGGGGGTGTCCCAGGCGGAGGGCCCAACAATCCTGATGGGTAAACAGCATTTCGGAGGCGAGGGTTGATCCCCAACCGGCAATGCGTTCTAAATATTGGGTTTCGGGGTTGACGACGAAGATTTCTCCCCCACTGTCGGGAAAGAGGGAAGGGCCAAAGGCCGCGATCGCCGTGCCTGCCTCTTGGATGGTGAAACAGGATTGCAGATAATTATTCACCTCGGATAACAAGTGCATTTCGGCATTGCGTTCCTGTAATTCCTGGAGATTCTGGGCTAACTGGGCATTGGCTTGCTGGAGGAGGGCTTCCGCTTCTTTGCGACGAGTAATATCCACATGAACCCCAATCATCCGCAGGGGTAAACCATTCACATCCCGCAGGGTATTGGCTCGCCCGACCATCCACCGCACCTCGCCATTGGGTTTCATCAAGCGAAATTCCATTTCGTAGGGGTGTTCGCTGTGGCCGCCTTGGTGGATCGCGGCCAGAATACCGGCACAATCATCGGGATGGATGCGAGAGATAATGGTGTCTAAATGCCCATCAAAACTGCCCGGCTCTAGTCCCATCATCCGCTCTAAACTTTCTGAGACCACCACCTCATTGGTTAATAAATTCCAGTCCCAACTGCCCAGGCTCGCCGCTTCAAAGGCTAAACGAAAACGTTCTTCACTCTCCTCCAGGGATTGGGTGCGTTCCCGGACTCTGGCCTCTAATTCAATATTTAAATGTTCTAACTCTAGTTCAAACTGTTTGCGATCGCTGATGTCCTCCAAAACCACCAGGAAATAATGGGGACTGCTATCCTCCTGACGCACCAGGGAAACCGTAAGGGCAATCCAAATCATCACCCCATCCGGGCGGTGGAAAGCTTTTTCGAGGATATTGGGGGGAGGAGAAGATAAAAAGCCAAAATCGGTAAAGGCTTGAGACGATTCATCCAGGGTCAGTAAATCCAGACAGGACAAGGTGTTTAATGCTTCGTGGGTATAACCGAGGATTTCGCAAAATCGCTGATTGACCAACAGAAATTCCCCGGTAAAACTCACCTGGGCCAATCCCACAGCGGCTTGCTCAAAGGTGGCCCTTAACAATTGCGCTTGTTGGGCGAGGGTGGTTAAGGCCCGGCGACGCTTGGCAATATTCCAAATTTCGTTAGACAGGAGTTGCACCGTTTCCACATCGGTATCGGTATAGTCCGTTGACTTATTGCCGACCCCAGTTAACATCACCACCTGACCGTCACTCAGCACCGGGGAGGAAATCAAACGTTTTAACTGGGCATGGCCCTGGGGTAAACCGTGTTTGTGGGGATGGGCTGAATAGTCGTTGAAAATGATCGGTTGACGTTGACGGAGGGCATCGGCCCAAATCCCCGCTTGTTCCACCGGATAATGCTTGTCATAAATGGCGTTGCAATAGTCGTTGAGGGTACGCTTTGACCAGGTAATTAATTCAATAGACTGCTCCTGGTCATTGACAAAATGCAGAAAAGAAATTTTGCTACCGGTCAGGCTCTCTAACCAATCCAAACACTGTTGTAAAAAGGTTTGTTCTGCTTCCTGTTCGGCTAGTTGAGGGAGAGCTAACATCGCTTGAGCGCGTTGACGGACAAATTCGTTATATTTGTGTTCGGTAATATTGGTAATCGTTCCCATCATGCGGTGCGGTTGCCCCATTGCGTCATAAAATCCCCGACCGTATCCCCGTAACCAGTGGAGACTGCCATCTCGCCAAATAATCCGATATTCTGCCTCGTAGTCTGTTTGCTGGGCTAGGGCGTTTTGTACGCAAGTTTCAATTTTGGCGATGTCTTCAGGATGAACGCGATCGCGCCAAGCGTCATAGGAGGGTTGATAGTCTCCGGGGCGATCGCCTAATAATCGGTAATGGGATTCATTCCAATCAACGAACCCCGTGTCCAGATGCCAGTCCCAGGTACCAATTTGGTTTAATTCCAGGGCAAGACGATACTGTTCTACCTGTTGTTGTAATTCAGGAAGGGAAGGAGAATCAACAGTGGGGTGATCATCCGCCATAGGGGGTTAAAGAATTTCTAAAAAATTTCTAAAAAATTTCTAAAAAATTTCAAAATGGATCGTCAAGGATTGGGAAAAAAGCGATCTTACCGAGTAACCCTAAAAGCCCCCCCACGAAAACAAATAAAATGCCGATTAGCCAACCCGTTAAACCATTAACCCGACTTTCAATAATATCCAGGCGTTTATCTAGCGCGTTGACTTTTTCCTCAAGACGGGCTTGATTGACCTCTAGTTTGTTAAACCCGGATGTAATCAGGTCTTTTAATTGCTGAATATCATTTTCGGTTACGGTAGGCATGGTTAAATTTTTCTCCTAAAGGTATTCTCTCCATCCGATGGGAAAACAGAAGTTTTTGCCCCCCGGCCCCAACTTTGGGGGAGAAATTGATTTAAGTCTTAGAACCTTCATTCTTTAACTGGATCTAAGGCGATCGCCGGTTAGGGATGAAAGGGATAAATCTTGGTTAACGACATTAGCAGGAGTCCAATTAAGGCAAAGATCGCCCCAAAAACCCCAGTAATTAATCCATAGCCAATCTGTCGCCATTTGGTGAGTTCTCCTACCTTTTCAGCCAGATCGGGAATTTTCTGAAGGTAGGGCTGTTGAGCCTGTAGGGTCGCTTCTACTTTGCCCATACTGATTCTTAAATCGGTAATCTGAGTCTGGATATTGGCAATTTGTCCTGATTGGGCTGTAATCAGATCTTTTAATTGCTGAATATCATTTTCGGTTACGGTAGGCATGGTTAAATTTTTCTCCTAAAGGTATTCTCTCCATCCGATGGGAAAACAGAAGTTTTTGCCCCCCGGCCCCAACTTTGGGGAAGAAATTGATCAACATCTTAAGTCGTCAGTCCCTCAACCTGGGGAATTTAGGGCGTGATCGACACACAAGGAGTTGCAAAGGGGATGCAGTATCAAAACAAAACCTTAATCAAGGCTTATCTCGATTTTAGGAGAAATCTAGCGGTTTTGGTATCTTTTTTAACCATTTTTGAATACATTCCACTAACTCGCGCAGTCT
>JAYKIP010000401.1:0-7598 GCA_035286205.1 Merismopediaceae cyanobacterium | reverse complement strand
TCTGCCAATGGGAAGACGTAGAAGCGGAACTCGATGAAATGTGGAGTTTTGTTAATAGTAAAAAAGAACAAAGATGGTTATGGCATGCTATTAACCATGACACGGGTGAAATATTAGCTTATGTATTATCGGGTCATAAAGACGAAACGTTTCTAAGGCTAAAAGAATTGTTAGAACCTTTTGGTATTACTCAATATTATACAGATGGATGGAGGGCGTACGAACGACATATTGAACCAGCATTGGGTAGTGTGGGTAAGTGTAATACGCAAAAAATCAAACGAAAGCACTTGACATTGAGGACTAGAATAAAACGATTAGCTAGAAAAACGATTTGTTTCTCCAAATCGATTGTGATGCACGATATTGTCCTTGGATTATTTATCAATCGCTTTGAATTTGGGTGTCTCATTTAGACTCGTTTCCACAGGTTCAGAACACTACCGAATCGTTTTTCAGGGCTAAGCTGTTCATTTAATCATGAGAAAGCCCCCTAAAATCAAAGATTAGGAGGCCACTCACCGCAGAAAGAAGCGATTGTTAAACCGGATTTTGCCTACTGTTGAGGCGATTGAGCTACACGACGAGCCGCCGCCGCTTCATCGGGATGGATACCTAACCGCGTTAAATTTAACCGGCCTTTTGCATCAATTTCCCGTACCTTAACGACGACTTCATCACCCACTGCCACTTCATCTTCCACGCGACCCACACGACCTTCCGCCAACTGGGAAATGTGAATCATGCCTTCTTTACCGGGCAATACCTCAACAAAAGCCCCAATCTGGATAATCCGGGTCACGCGACCGACATAGACCTCACCCTCATTGAGTTTACGGGTCATGTTGTAGATAATTTGCCTCGCCCGTTCAGCCCGTTCTCCATCGCTAGAGGTAATCGTGACTGTTCCATCATCGGCAATATCAATTTTGCAACTGGTTTGTTCGGTAATGCCTTTAATGGTTTTACCGCCGGGCCCAATGACCAGACCGATTAATTCCGGATCAATCTTGATGGTCAACAGACGCGGAGCAAAGGGAGACAGATCGGCACGGGGACGAGGTAGGGTCGTCAGCATTTTTTCGAGGATGTGCAGACGGGCTGGCCGCGCTTGTTGGATCGCCTGGGCCACGGTTTCCATCTTCAGACCCGTGATCTTCATATCCATTTGCAGGGCGGTAACTCCCCGGTCAGTCCCGGCCACCTTGAAATCCATATCCCCTAGGAAGTCTTCAATACCTTGAATATCGGTGAGGATACGCACTTCGGCCCCTTCTTTGATTAAGCCCATGGCCGCACCACTGACCGGACGGGTAATGGGAACCCCGGCATCCATCAGGGCTAGGGTTGAACCACACACCGATCCCATAGAAGTGGAACCGTTGGAGGACAGGACTTCCGATACCACGCGAATGACGTAGGGGAATTTTTCCTGGGGCGGTAAAATCGGCAGAAGTGCCCGTTCCGCTAAGGCTCCGTGACCAATTTCTCGACGACCGGGGGAACGCAGGGGTTTGGTTTCGCCCACTGAGAAGGGGGGAAAGTTGTAATGATGCAGATACCGTTTTTCGTCTTCCGGGTGCAGATCATCCACTAAGTCCTGGGCATCGCCGGGGGAACCGAGGGTGACAATGGATAAGACCTGGGTTAAACCGCGATTAAATAAGGCACTGCCATGGACACGAGGCGGTAACAGACTGACATCGCAACTAATGGGACGCACTTCGTCTAATTTACGACCATCTACCCTTACCCCGTCCTCCAGGATCTGACGACGCATCAACTGTTTGGTTAAGGATTTATACAGGTTGGATACCGCTTTCGGATCACTGCTGGCGGCAACTTTGACCGGATCTTCTTCGGGCAGTTCGGCGATCGCCGCTTCCACCTTAGAGGCTTTAATCTCATCGAGGGCCGTATCCCGACCTTCTTTACCCAGATCGAACTGAGTCAGAATTTGGGTAATCGGCTTAGTGGCCTGTTTCTCAATAAACTTGGCTACCAGGTCATCTACGGGCGGGGGTTCCTCAAAGGTTAAGCTCAAACCCAACTCGGTCATCAACTCCCGTTGCGCCGTAATTAAATCCCGAACCGCTTCATAGCCAAAATCAATGGCCTCGATAATATCCTGTTCCGGTAATTGGTTAGCCCCGGCTTCCACCATGACCACACCATCCGGGGAACCGGCCACCACAAGGTCTAAATCCCCGGCATTGATTTCCCGATAGGTCGGATTAATCACAAAGTCATCGCCAATTAAACCCACGCGCACCGCCGCCATGGGGCCTAGGAACGGAATTTTGGCTAGGATCACCGCAACCGAAGCCCCCGTTACGGCTAACACATCGGGGGGAACTTCTTCATCCATCGAGAGGGTGGTGGCTACCACTTGCAGATCATCCCGTAACCAACTGGGAAACAGAGGACGCAAGGGGCGATCAATGAGACGACTAATTAAAATCGCTTTTTCTGGGGGACGGCCTTCCCGCCGCAGAAACCCCCCTGGAATCCGACCTGCCGCATAAAGACGTTCTTCGTAATCAACAGTTAAAGGAAGAAAATCAATCCCTTCCCTAGCTTTTGAGCGCGTCGCTGTGACTAACACTGCTGTATCACCTGACTGGATGAGGACGGCCCCACCAGCTTGGGGCGCGAGCCTCCCGATTTTGAGTCGAATATCTCTTCCGTCAAAGGATATTGACTTTTCAAACTCTTGCATGTAGCGTTGGTTCCTTACTTATCACGTTTCTTCTTCTCAGGCAATCGTAACACCTTTCCCCCCCCTTGCGGGAATTACCCAGGGATTTCCCCCAAAAAGCGGGTGAAGTACGGGATCTCTGGGGGTTGTCTCTCTCGGACGGGTCAAAAAACAAACTTCAAGGCAATTTCCCAGGATGGCGGTGGAGTCGAGTCTGGGGGAGTGACCGTTGCCAGGTCGGGGCGAATCAGTTGAATTTGTTGGATAAATTCCCGAAAATAAAAGCGTCGTTCGGTTTCTGAGAGGTCTAACCAGAATTGCGGTAGGGCGATCGCCTGGGTTAAGTTGGTTAATTCGCCGGGGGGAAGTTGATTAAACTGTTGTTGTAATTGGGCGATTTCGGTTTGCAGTTTATAAGCCCGTAGTTGAGCGGTTTCGGAATCTAAAATGTGTTGCTGGATGAGACTGGGTAATTGATTTAAAATTTGCTGTTTTTGGGCAATTTTTTCCTGAATCCCCTGGGTAATTTGGATTAAGTTTGGCGACTTAAAACGGCTGACTGCCTGGGGTAATTCCTGACAAATTTGGGCAATGGTTTCGGTCAAAATGGCCTCGTAGGCGATCGCCGGGCATTTGGGTTGGCGGGGACACCGTAAACACCGTAAATACTGATAACGGGGAGTCTGGGCGTGATTTTTCCTGGGCGAAACGGAAGCAAGGGTTAACTTGCCTTGACAGCTTTGACACACCACTAAGCCCGCGAGGGAATGGGGATTACTGGCGGTACGCGGTGCAAACTGACGATGACGACGCAAGAGACGGTCAATTTGGGCGGCTTCTTCTCGCGATAAAATGGCCGGATGGGTATTCGGAATAATATCTTGATGGCCGAAACATAAATCCCCCCGATAAACGGGATGGGTTAACCATCTTTGCCCCGTTGAAACCGCAAATTTTTTATTATATTTCTGTTCGATATAGCGCAGGGCCGCCCGCAAAGACGCATAACGTAAATAGTATTCAAAAAAATCCCGGAGAATCGGAGCCGTTGTTTTATCAATAACATACTGGGCCGGTGTCCGCCGATAACCGTAGGGTGCGCGACCGGGGGGCGGTAAAGTCTGTAAACGCCGGTGGGTATGCCCTTGTTTTTGGCGAGTTTGTCGTATTTCCTGGGTCATTAATTCGCTTAATTTGAGCCATTGTTGCCCTTGTTCCACCGGGGATGCTTTCTGCCATTGACGGGTACTATAATCCTGTTCAATCGTCAAGACTTCAATGCCTAAGGCTTCAATTTGTTGCAGGCGATCACCAATAATGGTTAAGGTGGGCCCCAACTCCTGTAAACGGCGTAACAGTAGATAGGTAGGAGGATGATCCTGACAATCCCGGAGCATTTGTTGTAATTGTTGATCACTGCCCCAATCCTCATAGACGTGATCCACCTCAACTCCCCAAATAGCCTGACCATTCACCCTTTCGCCAAGGGGATCATGGGCCATATAGGCGATAATTCTCATCTGGTTTTAACTGTGTTTTAAGCCAATTTTTGGGAGAGATTTTAGCGGGTGACTCCTTGGATGACCGGACGAATATCCGTTCCTTCAAAACCGCCAGGATTGCCGCTCCAATTAAAGTCACTAATGCGTAAATTAATGGAACCCACCTGTAATTGGGGATTATACCGAATTTGAAAATTATACGTCCGACGACTATATTCTAAAAAGTAATCGGTGCTAATTTCTTTGTTGGCATCAATACTGTAGGCACTCTGTATGCCAAAACGGAGGGGGCCATAGAGTTGTTGGGTAATCCCCCAGGTTAAAACTTGGGTATCCACAAAGCGATCAAATAAAAAGGGCGACGCATCTCCCCGGAGGGCCTGTTGATAAATTAGATTAAATCCTGTGTAGTCCAAATAGGGCTGAGAAAAATGACCAAATTGGCCCTGGAGTCCCACACTACCGGTAATCGAAGGTTGGGAACTACCATCACTATAAAAACTGGTAACCCCCGTTACGCCGGTTAATAATTGGAGGTAGGGAACCACAGGGATCGGAGAATATTTCAGCCCTTCTTTGGGAGTAGAAGGTAAAGCGTCACCTAGCCAGAGATAGAAAGATTTATTTAAGGCAACGGCTCCCTGATAACGAACTAAGGTAACTAGATTATCTTCACGAATGGGACTGAGTAAATCCGCTTGATCGGTATCGGCTTGAATATCTTGAATGGAGGCTTGATAGCTTAAGGAAAAAGTGGGGTCTCCTAAACTAATGGTCGGTGAAATTAATAAGGCTCCAAAACTACTATTCACCGTTTGAAACCCTAACGAGCCATTAAATAATCGTTCCCGATAGTTATATTCTACCCGCACATCATGGGGGTCATTAAAATCTCCAATATTGACTTTATTGAGGAGGGCTAACTTGGCCCGCAGGGAATCCCCTAAGTAGTCTAAATTCAGATTAGAGAAGTTGAGAGTATTAATTAATTTCGTGCGATCGCTTAAATTGACATCCAAATCGGTGACTAACCCAAACACCGAGGGACAAATGACACACACTTCGGAATTACTGGCATTGGCTTCCGGGAACGCATCGGGAAAAAGGGCTTTTTGGATGAGATATTGGGGTTTAATTTGTAAGCGAGCAATGGGATTATCAATGGGAATAAAACTGGATTGCACGAATAAGCCCCCCCGGTCTTCTCCGTCATAACCAAAACTGATCACCCCCGGCTGGCGATCGCGGCGGTCAATGGTCAAACGGTCTTGGAAGGGTAACTTCGTGGTTTGATCTAGCACCACCTGGGAACCAGTTAATTTCACTTCATCTACCTTCGGCCCCACATTGTAATAATCGGCCCGGTCGGCTCTCACTTCTAACTCTGGCGGCGAAAACGGATCATTGGTTAACCTGACCTGTTCCGCATTCCAGCCCTCTGCATCAAAATTCACCCGCTCGGCTTGAAACCGGAGACGATTCACTTGACCGCCCTTTTGCCCGGCACTCCCCGCCGTCCCAAATTGATTCAGATTTAAACCGCCACCGAACCCAACGCCTAGCCCTGGACTGGGGGTAATCTGTTGTAGAGGTTGATTGGCCGCTAATCGTTCATTGAGGGTCTGCCCGGCGATCATGTTACGGTTTGCATCGGTCGGTAAATTCGGCGATAAATCCCGCCCCGTCGAAGGTTGATAGATTTCCCCACTCGCGTCATAAACGACTCCCTTATCCTGCACGAAAAAGTATTCAAAGCGTTCTCCCTTGAGGGTTTGTTCGCCCCGCGTTAAAACCACGTTGCCCTCGGCCACGGCAAACCGGTCCGGTAAATTCACCCGGAGGCGATCGGCCAAAAGAACACCGTTAGAAAAACGCATGGTGACGTTGCCGGTGGCGGTCACGATTTGCCCCTTGGTATCGTATTCCTGTTGATCGGCAATGAGTTCGACGACTTCGGGGGGAGTGGGGGGAGTGGGGGGAGTGGGGGGACTGGGAGAATCGGGAGTTGGGGATTCGGAGGGATCGGAAGAGGGGGGAGTATCCGAGGGAATGGAAGATTCGGAAGCGTCGGGGACGGGGGTTATTTGAAATTCTTGGTTCTCACCGTCTCGTGTTTGGGTAATTAGCCGTTGTTCCCTGGGGGTCTGACTATCTCTCTGCTGTAATCCGAAAATCGTTTGGGTTAATAGAGCTTTAGATTTTTGCACCGGGGCGATTGCCGGGGACGAAGGGGCCACCGTTTGAATCCCAATGGGCGCACCTAACTCGGTAGCAGAACGCGGGGCGATCGGTTTAACGAAGGGAATGGCTGGGCGATCGCGGGTCGGCGAATAATCAAATTCGACAACGGAAGGGATAGTAGAAGCTTTTCGTGGCTCGGAAGTTCCCGTCTTTTGTGCTATTAGAATCGGAACAGTCGGCTGAGGATGGGACTGATAACGAATTTCCACCGCAACTGGGGGATGGACAGACAGCACAGGCAAAGGCATTCAATCGTAAAAATCGTCAACGAGAAGGGAGAGTTTTCCCATTCCCTCTGGGTTAACCCGATGGGAGATTACGCTAGGCAGAGCCAGATCACGCATCAGGACGATAACACTTAGGGAGTGTACCTGATCATTGGGAATTTTCCCTTAAGCGTCGGGACGAGTCAAATTCTCGCCCCCACCATGACTCACCTCACGTTAGCATAGCGTTATCGTTCCTGGTGATTACTCGAAGTCTTTGCGACCGGGGTTACGGGTCGGGTCACTAGAAAGAAAACCAAAAATAAACAGCGAGACAAAAAAGCCTACCACAATATAAACGGCAATTTTGAGGGTTAGCATAACTGCTCCTTAAATAGATGTATGGTTAAAGACGGTATAGCAAGGCATTGCTTGTCCTACTTTACCCCATTTTGGAGAGTCCTCTTTGACCTTTAATTCTCTGAATTCTCTGTTACGCAAAATCCAGCAACAGCCCAGTTGGGAGCCACAAAATCAATTTCAACAGGTTTTACAGATTTGGCCCCAGGTGATGGACTCTGACCTCGTGGCTCAGGCGCGACCGATCGCCGTCCGTCGTCGTGTGTTATGGGTAGCAACGGCCAGTGCAGTGATTGCTCAGAATTTAACCCTAGGGCGACACCACTGTTTGCAAAAGCTGAATGCTCATCTGGCTTCCCCTCTGGTGGATATTCGTTATTCTCCCGGTTACTGGTATCAACGCTCTTCCCCCCAAAACGCAAGGCCGGTAACCCTCGCATCCTCTCCCCTTGGCGATCGCCTTATCTCGGTTCCTGAAAGCCCGTCTCCCCAAACGCCCCTAGAAGCCTTTCAACGGTGGACTCAGGCGATCGAACTGCGTCGGGAAGTTTTGCCTTTATGCCCCCAATGTCAGGGGCCAACCCGTCCCCA